>DASVVZ010000147.1:0-1962 GCA_036389875.1 Pyrinomonadaceae bacterium | reverse complement strand
TGAAGAGATGCGCGCAGCCGTCATGCGGGAGATTGAGCACGCGACTGTCTTTATAGCCTCGGCGGCCGTCTCCGATTACCGCCCGGCAAATCGCGCCGCGAGCAAGCTGAAAAAATCCGACGCTCATCTCATGCTGGAGCTTGAGCCCACGCCGGACATCCTGGCCGAAGTCTCCGGAAAGAGGCGTGACGGGCTGCTCGTCATAGGCTTTGCGGCGGAGACGGACGATGTTACGGCACACGCGCGCCTGAAGCTTGAGCGAAAAAATCTGGACGCGATCGTCGCCAACGATGTGACACAGGACGGCGCTGGCTTTGAGGCGGAGACCAACATCATCACGCTCATCTCTCGCGGGGCCGAGCCGGTAGAGCTTCCACTAATGTCCAAGCTCGAAGCGGCGCACAGGATTCTTGATGAGATAGTTCGACTGCGCCACTTAAAAGGAACGCCAAACGGCAATGCGGCGGGCGACGGCAATCTGTTATCATGAGTAATGAACCGGACGCGAAAGAGCTGTTGTCGATTGCTGAAGACGCGCGCGAGTATCTCGCTTACCTGAGCGAGCTTGGCGTAGAAGGACTGGACGTGACGGGCGCGGAACCTGCGCTTCAGCAGCTTTCAGAGGCGGATGGAAGCCGCGAAGTCTCAGCGCCTACGGCGTCTCAGCTCGCGGCTCTTGAGCGAAACGCCGCGGCCATTGAGCGAGCAACGCCCCCTGATTCCTTGAAATCCCCCGCACCGTCCGCGATACATGCGGACGCATCTTCCTCAAAACGGGATGAGACAGAGATGGCTACACGAAAGAAAAAATTTCCTGACGAGGTGCCGCCCGAGCCGCAGGAGACTCTTTTCGGCGAGGTCACGCCGCAGGACGTTGAGAGCCTGCCGCGCTCTGATGAAACGCTCGAAGACATCCGGAACGACATAGGCATCTGCATGCGCTGCCCGCTCTGTTGTCAGGGGCGCACCAACATTGTCAACAGCGAAGGCAACGGGAAGGCGCGATTAATGTTCGTGGGCGAGGCCCCGGGCGCTGATGAAGACGCTTCCGGCAGGCCCTTCGTAGGCCGCGCGGGACAGCTCCTGAACAAGATAATCGAAGCCATCGGCCTGAGCCGCGAAGATGTTTTCATAGGCAACGTCAATCGCTGCCGCCCGCCGCAGAACCGCACGCCCACGACTCAGGAGGCGGCAATTTGCAAGCCCTTTCTGCTGCGCGAAATCGCCATAGTGCGCCCGGACGTAATAGTAGTTCTGGGCAACACGGCCATGAAAAACCTGCTCGACACCAAGGAAGGCATCACGAAGCTGCGCGGGAAATTTCAGGACTATCGCGGCATCAAGGTCATGCCTACATTTCACCCGGCCTACCTGCTGCGCGACCCGTCGAAGAAGCGCGAGGCTTGGGAAGACATGAAGACGGTCAGAGACTATTTGAAGGGCATAAGTCAGAAGGCGGGAGATTGATTCACCGGTTCATTGTTTCATTGAATCAATTATCCGATGAACAAGTGAATCAATCTTCTTCGTTAGCTTTTATGCAGTCGCTACTTTTTGACGAGACGCCGCCCGAGCCAAGCGAGACCCTGGCGGAGATTAACGCGGAGATGCTGAGCCGCGCTCGCTCCGTGCCTCAGTTGAAGGATCGCGTCTTTATCTTAGGCGAAGGTCCTGTGGGAGCGCGCGTGGCCGTCGTCGGCGAATCGCCGGGCCCGCCCGACATAGATTCGGGCCGCCCCTTCATGGGGCCTGCCGGACAGATGCTGGAGCGCATTCTCGGCAGCATCGGCTTAAAGCGCGAAGACTGCTATCTGACCAACACGGTCAAGTACATCTCTACGGGCGACGAGATGACGCCCGACATCCTCTCCTTCTTCACGCCCTACCTGCACAGGGAGCTGAGGGCCGCGCGCCCGCAGGTAATTATCTCCTTCGGCAACACGCCCACGCGCGCCCTGCTTC
>DASVVZ010000146.1:0-6719 GCA_036389875.1 Pyrinomonadaceae bacterium | reverse complement strand
CGGAGCCGTCCTGCCGTAGACGCCCGGCCAACTCGTCAAACTCCGTATGAACGATCTCGGCCAAGCGGTGCTGGCTCTCAAGCTCCGAGAGGGCTGAGAGCGCTTCTTCGGCTTCACGGCCCCCGAACTCAAGCATTCTCGGGAAGAGCGACTCCTCTTCGTCCTCGGTGTGTTTGGGGCCGCGCACGGCGAAGTGCTCGCGCGCGTCGCTTATGAGGCGAAAGGCCTCGGCCAGTTCTTCGCTCCGGCCCCGGCGCAGTATTTCGCCAGCGAATGCCAGGCCCGCCAGGTAGCCTTCTATCTTCCTGTGGCAGTGTGACATCAGGCCAAGCGGGTCTGCGAAGTTCGGTATGAACGGCCGCCCGATGGCGTGAAGAGCGCCTGCTCTCAGCATCTTTAACAATCCCTCCTGATTGAATCCCCTCAAGCACTCGCTTATCGGCGCACCAGAGTGATGAGCATAGTGAAATTTTCGTCCCCTCGATTGACGGGCGCAAAATCGTTCCCCCCGTCAACAAAAACCAGTTCCCCCGCGCGCAGCGTGAGCCGCTCGCCGTCCAGCAACGCTTCGGCTTCGCCCATTAGAGGCTGGAGCACGATCTCGAACCCCTCATGGCGATGAGAAGGCACGGACTGGCCCGGCTTCAGGCAAAGCAGAAGTGATGTAGTCCTCTCGCCCTTGAAGAGCACGGGCCGCACGTAGCGTTCGTCCTCAAACTTTTCCACCTCTTCGATGTTGACCTTCTTCATAATCTTTACCCCCTCATGCGTCTGCTTATCTATGGGCGAATCATGACAGGGCCGGGCGTGAGGGGAAATGACTTATGTCACAGACAAATGATTCTTTTGCGAATAAGTTTTCAGCCTGAGGATTTAGTGCTTATAATGGGAGCACCCTATCCTGCATAAACATTCGTGAAGCGCACAGCTTTCGGCCGTGTTTTGAGGCCGCAGGCGTGTTGTGGAAGGTCTATCCCTTCATCATAATCACGTAACAAATTAATTGCGCAGTAGGTGCTAACAAGGAGAATAACGGATGTCATATAAGCGTTTATGGATCGCCCTGGCGATCGTCATCATAGGCTCATTTGCTGTGCTTGGCGGGGTGGGAGTTCAGATGATCAGCAGCGCGCCGCCGATACCGCAGCAGGTGGTGACCACGGACGGGCGACTGGTCTTCGACCATGATCATATACAGCAGGGACAGGGAGTCTGGCAGTCGCTGGGCGGCCAGGAGATAGGCTCCATCTGGGGGCACGGCGCGTACGTCGCGCCTGACTGGACGGCAGACTACCTGCACCGCGAGGCCACCTACGTGCTTGACCGCTGGGCGCAAGATACGGGGGCGAGAGATTACGCCTCCCTGCCCGAAGAACAACAGGCGGTTTTGCGCGCGCGTCTTGAGAAGGAGTTCCGCACGAATACCTACGACCCGGGTAGCGGCCGCGTGACGATAAGCCCCGCGAGAGCCGAGGCCTTCGAGGCGCTCAACTCTTATTATGCGGACGTGTTCGGAAATGGCCGGGACGATTACGCCATTCCTCGCGGGGCTCTGACTAATCAGACCAAAGCACGGCAGATGGCCTCATTCTTCTGGTGGACATCATGGGCGGCTTCAACCAACCGCCCGGGCCGGACGATGACCTACACGCAAAACTGGCCGCACGAGCCGCTCGTGGGAAATCGTCCCACGGGGAGCGCCGTCGTCTGGAGCGTTATCAGCTTCGTGCTCCTTCTGGCAGGCATAGGCGGCATGGTCTGGTACTTCGCCTCCGAGAAAAGGGAAGCCATGCACGGCGAAGTGCCGCAGCGAGACCCACTGCTCGGCCTCAAAGCGACCCCTTCGCAACGCGCCACCATCAAGTACTTCTTTGTGGTCGCCGCGCTTTTAGTTGTACAGATAGGCCTGGGCGCGGTGGCCGCGCATTACGGCGTGGAAGGCTCCAGCTTCTACGGCATCCCGCTCGACCGGTGGCTGCCCTACTCGGTCGCGCGTACATGGCACACGCAGCTGGGCATTTTCTGGATTGCCACCTCCTGGCTCGCAACCGGTCTTTTCATAGCGCCTGCGGTCTCAGGCTACGAGCCGCCAAAACAGAGGCTGCTCGTTAATCTTCTCTTCGTGGCCGTGGTGCTGGTGGTCGTAGGCTCCCTCTCCGGCGAGTGGCTCGGCGTACATCAGTATTTAGGCGAGTACTGGTTCTGGTTCGGACATCAGGGCTACGAGTACGTTGACCTGGGTCGCTTCTGGCAGATACTGCTCTTCGTCGGCCTTACCTTCTGGCTATTCCTGATGTGGCGGGCTATCCGGCCCGCTCTCGCACGGCGCGACGAGAACCGCTCGCTCCTGACGCTCTTCCTGATAGCCTCAATCGCCATCCCGCTCTTTTACGCGGCGGGGCTGATGTACGGGCAGAAGAGCAATCTGGTGACGGCCGAGTACTGGCGCTGGTGGGTCGTGCACCTCTGGGTCGAAGGATTCTTCGAGGTCTTCGCGACCGTCGTCATCGCATTCCTTTTCACGCGCCTTAAACTTCTGCCGGTCGAGTCGGCTACGCGCGCCGTGCTCTTCTCAACGGTAATCTTCCTCTCGGGCGGTATCATAGGCACATTCCACCACCTCTATTTTACGGGTGCTCCGAACTCCGTGCTCGCGCTCGGCGCGGTCTTCTCCGCGCTGGAGTGCGTACCGCTCGTGCTCATAGGCTTTGAAGCCTGGGAGAACTTGCGGCTTGCACGGGCCAAGCAGTGGCTTACAGCCTACAAGTGGCCAATCTACTTCTTCGTGTCTGTCGCCTTCTGGAATTTCCTGGGCGCTGGCCTCTTCGGCTTCTTCATCAACCCGCCGATTGCGCTCTATTACATGCAGGGTCTAAACACTACTCCCGTGCATGGGCACACGGCGCTCTTCGGGGTCTACGGTATGCTTGGCATAGGCCTTATGCTCTTCTGTCTCAGGGCGCTCCAACCCGGCAAGGCGTGGAAGGAGTGGCCCATGAAATACTCCTTCTGGGGAATAAACATCGGCCTTCTGTTGATGGTTCTTCTTTCGCTCTTACCCATAGGGTTGATGCAGACCTGGGCTTCGGTCGAATACGGCACCTGGTACGCACGCTCGGCCGAGTTCCTGCAAACGGGATTGATGGACACAGTGCGGTGGATGAGAGTTATCGGTGACACTATTTTCGCCGTCGGCGCTTTCATCCTGGGCTACTTCGTGCTGGGGCTGGTCACGGGCCACTCCTACGACGAGAAGGGCTTCGTTCGCGAGGGGGAGTCCGAAATACATATCACGGATCGAGCGCATGCCGCCGCAGGCGATTAAATCGGCGTTGCTCGCTATCCGGGAACCTTAGCGGCGGAGATACCAGACCGTCGGGCAGTACACGCCAACCGGCCTCCTTACCGTGCGCCCGGATAATCCGCTTGATCATGCGCCTGAAGACGTAGTCGAAAAAGCGGTCAATTTCAAGGCAAAATGAAGCTCCCGCGACTCTGGGCAGGATCGGTACTCCTGCCCAGAGTAGTTACATACAATCACAAATCTTAATAGACCTTGAGCGGTCAGCGCTTCTACCCTTGCCATTTAGCAGCGCTTAACGGAATTTGAGGTCTATCTTCGGGCACAAATCTGTCACAAGCGGGCCGAGTTTAGTTTCACCACGAAAACCGGAACGGCTGCAGGCTATTGTAATGCTGAAGCGTCAGATGAAGTAAGACCCGACGAGATTCTACTGGTTTGTGACAACAATCTTCCGTCTCCCTTTACAATTGAACCTACTCTTGAATCTGTTATATTGATCGCCTTTCTTATGAAGGAAGTCGGACCACACAGAGTAGAATTAGCCGATCCGGTAGAACAGTTGCGCGAGGGAGAGAGTCCTGACGCGGCTTTCCGGCGCGTCTTCGAGACCTATTACCCGCCCGTGTTCAGATTCTTCGAAAAGAGAAATTTTCCATCGGACCAGTGCCACGACCTCACCCAAGAGACATTTATTCGTGTCTATAACAACATCGGGACGTTTCGCCGCGAAGCGCCTTTCGGGGCGTGGCTCTTCCAGATAGCGGCCAACGTCTTTCGCAATACGCTCAGGCAGCAATCTACGCAGAAGCGCGCGGGCCAGCACCTTTCCTTAGTAGAGGTGTCGGCCGAGGACGGCGACGCGCCTTTTGGGAGAGCACTGTTGGTGGACGAGTCTGCACAAAATCCTCTAGAGGATGTGCTGCGCGTCGAGCGCTCACGCATCCTTCGCGAAGCCGTCGAGTCGCTTCCGGAGCAGATGCGCCGATGCATGATGTTACGGGTTTATCAGGATTTGAGCTACCAGCAGATAGCAGTCGTTATGCGCGTCTCCGTTGAGACCGTCAAATCTCACCTTTATCAGGCACGCCAGCAGTTGAAAGAAAAGATGGCGGACTATTTTGAGGATTTTGAGATTTAAGATAGGTGGATGGCTGTGAGCAACTTACGAGATGAATTGAAAGAAGTGTTCCGTGAGGCGGCCGCAGAGTCCTCCGGGCGTGGAAGCGAGCATCTTGAGCTTGAGGAGTTAGTCGCCTATCACTGCGGCCAGAGGTCGGCGGCCGACGAGCAGCGTATACAGGACCATCTGGTTCTGTGCGAGTCGTGCACGGAGATGCTGCTCGACCTGGCGGCCTTTCCCGACCTAGAGTGCAAAGAGTCGCAGGAGTTATCGACGGGCGAGCTCTCCGCCAGATGGGCTTTAATAAGCAAGGAGTTGAAGTTTCCGGCCGAAGCGCCCGATACAACCAGGAAGAAAGAGGGCTGGCGACTCTGGAACATTCCGGTCCTATTGCCCGCTTATATGCCTTACGCAATTGCCGCCACTCTGCTGGTCGCGGCGGTCGGGCTGTTCGTCTGGGTGGCACAACTGAGACGCGAAAACAGACGCTTGTCGGCACAGGTTTTAGAGACCGAGCGCCGGGCGGCGCAAAATAATGAGCAACTCGCTACCGACCGCCGGAACCAGAATGAAACCGACAAGTCGCTGGAGGACGCACGCCGACGGCTTGAACAACAGCGAGAAGAGAGCCGGAAGGAGTTGGAGAAGCGCGACGTAGAGATAGCTGAACTGCGCCGCCCGCCGCGCGTAGCGTCGGGGCAGGGGGGCGCGCCTAATCCGGCCGTCAATGTTTCAACGGCAGAGCTTTATCCGTCGGAGGTCGTGCGCGGCGGGCAGGACAGCGCGAAGACCGTGGAAATATCCAGAAGCGCTCGCCAGTTGAGACTTACCCTTAACTCCAAACCCCGGGGCGATTATGCGTCATACACGCTCGACATTCTCAATCAGGGCGGCGTGGCCGTCTGGACTGGAAGGGGTCTGCATAAGAACGGGCAGGGTAATTTCACTGTCACAGTGCCCTTAAGAATGCTGCCTGAAGGAGAGTATCGTCTGAAACTTTATGGCGCACAGGCCGGAGGAAGAGAGGCTCTCGATGAATACCTCATGCGCGTGCAATATCGCTGAGGGGTCGCACGTTAATATTCTTTCCAGGCTTAGTGTCTCGTCCAGGTGAATAAGCTGCCGTCGCACACTTTCCCGCCTGTGCCTTCCCTTTGAGACTTTATTCTTTACAGATGTCGCCTCATCTAATAGAATCTCCGGCCCGACGTTGTCTCTTTGCCCAGACCGACACATCTCTATCAACTTCCGGTTAGCCGTAACCACAACTGAGAGGAACCTCTCCTTATGCCCCAGCGCCGACTACGCTTGTCGCACGCCCTTATTTTGGCCTTCTGCCTGTTCCCCTTCGTCCTCGCTGAGAAGCTCTCTTCCGCACAAAACTCGGGCGCTTCAAACACAGACGAGGCACAGATTCGTGCGCTCGTTCATGAGCTCTTCGCGGCCGACGCGAGAGAGGACATGGAGGGCTTCATGCGCCTGTGGAGTCAGAAATCCCCGGACACGCCTATCTGGAGGGCTAATTCAGAAAGGAATTTTGAAGAGAGAGAGAAGACCGAGTTCAGTAATATTGAGATTTCAAACATAGAAATAAACGGTGAGCAGGCGCGGGCGCAGGTCAAATATAATTTTAGCTACGTTGAAGCGAAGACCGGCAAGCTACAAACAACGAATCCCCAGCGCATATTTCGTTTCGTCAAAGAGGGCGGCGCATGGAAGATGTGGCGCAACCGAGTTTTAGAGGAGGATCTGGCCTTCTCGCTGGCTGATTTGAAGACCAATGCGGAACGACAGGCGCTCCTCGAAAAGTATCCCGAATTGCAGACGCCTCGATTGTGGAGAGCCTTGAATCTGGCGGGCGAGCGCATGCTGCGCGATGAAGAACTCGACCGGGCACTCGACTTTTATGAGTTCATGCTCCGCTTTTCAGAGAGGATAAATTACCGCGCCGGAGTGGCGGATTCGACAACGCGCAAAGGTACTGTCTATAACCGCAAGGGCGAGTATGAAAAAGCGCTGGAACAGTGTCAGCGCTCTTTGCAGATGAGTGAGAAGGAGAATGAGAAAAGGTCCGCCGGGCGTGCCCTGCAATGTTTGGGCAACACTTACAACTTCCAGGGTAATTACGTTCAGGCGCTGGATTCTTATCAGGCAGCGCTGAAGATTGGTGAAGAAGTACAGGACACGACGATCGCCACGCTTATCAATATGGGCGCTATGTACGGTTATCTGGGCGACTCCGGGCAGGCGATCAGGCTCATCCAAGAAGCTATAGCGCTCAGGGAAAAGCAGGGC
>DASVVZ010000145.1:0-5363 GCA_036389875.1 Pyrinomonadaceae bacterium | reverse complement strand
TATGACTTCAGCCTTGAAGCCCATTGAGAATACGTTATAGCCGGTATCGCTGGTTTCATCGGGGTGGATGTTCCAGACAGTTCCTTCACTCCCTATTGTAAATAACTCGACCTGCCTTTTAGCATTTGTGATAGCCACAATCTCCCCGCCCGCATGTACCGGCGTGGCCACGCGGTAATTCTGCATAAACTTGGTTTCCACGCTTAGATGGGGGCCGGCGGCAGGTCCATCTGAAATGAGATCTGCATTCATTAACCTAATCTCCTCTATCGATAGATTTACCTGCGCAGGCGGACTACGCGCTCCACACAGTTGTGTCGACAATTTGGGATCTAACTGTGAAGGCGCAGTTACGCACGTTCAAATGAAAGGTTGGGTCTTTTTCATTGCGTACCCCTTACTTTCGCCAGGCGGACGGAAGCCGCCTTTCACGCGCGGGGTAAGACTAGAGGCATACGCAGGAGTAAAACGACGCAGAGCATAATATAGTGCAAGAGTTTGGGCAATAGTGAATTCTGCCATTCGGCCATAATCCCGCGAGCGCAAAACTAACGGTTGATGTGGCCGCACAGAACTGCAATTACTAGATAGTGAATCGCAAGGATCATGGGAAAAACTTTCCCGGAAAGCAATCACATACCTCTGTGAAGTCTCAGTAAGTACTGTAAAGTTTGATGAAGAATCAAAGTCAAGACAGATATGCACCTGCATCCCTGCCCGGCCCGGCGCAAAGGATGGGCATAGCGTTCATCAAAGCGACGGCGCATCCATGTAGAGTTCTTCCGCACTGGCCTTTTCATTCAGAGCCTGGTTTTCCTCTCACATTAGCTTTACCAAATCACAATCAATTTGTAGTAATCATTCTCCCGGCGATACACAGGGGGAAATTCAATTCACGGTCTAGCCCGTAGCCTGTTTCGGAAATCGTTGTGTTGCTCAGGAGCGTGTGTTAGAGTCTCGCCATTCATTCAGGCTTTAGCTTTCATCGCATCTCTCAGGCTTCAAAAATTCAAGCGGCATACAAACACGAGTAGGAGACCTTAATATGGAATTCAACACGTACAGTCCTGACGTATTAAAACGCAGGTCTAAGATAGCATCCGGTCTCAAGTACGGAGACGAGGCCGCGAGCATGGCTAAGAGCGCTGCCATCATGGGCGCGAGGGTCAAAGATATTCCGTTCCCCAGAGGCTTACAGCCCATCCCGCAGCCAATGAAGCCTGTGCCGACTCCTAACGCCTCGCTGCCGAAGGTGGATGTTATCGCGATGATGGATACGGCTGCCGAATCGCAGGCGATGGCCGATGTGCTGACGCCCGGTTACGACAGAACAATCTGGTATCCGTACGCAAAGAATTTCGAGAAGCACTACCTGCCGCTCATAGGCCCGCGCGGGCCGTCAAGAATGACAAAGCGTCTCGGCAGCTACTTCGTAGTGGAGATTAACAAGGTAAAGGTGCTGGTCTATAAAACGGAGCTGCACATGCACGAGGACGCCAAGAAGCTTCCCGACGGCAGCATGTCTCTTCCGATCAAAGACATGCTGGCGCAGATGATCGCGGACGCGCGCCCGAAGCTCTTTTTGACGACTGGCACGAGCGGCGGCGTCTATTGCGACATGAGCCTGGGTGATGTCGTGGTGAGCCGCGCCGCTCGCTTCACTTGCTTTAAGGATTTCAAGAGCGCGCCGTTTAATAACAAGACCTTCAAGTCGGACTGGGAGGTCTCGAAAAAGCGCATGACGCAGGCAGGGAAGCTGATGCAGAAATATGCAGACCGCCTGACGGGCAAGGTCGAGCCGAAGGGTACGCCGCCAAACGCGAAATGCGCCTGCTCGCCCAACAAGTATCCGACCAGAATTCACTTCGACGGCGAAGACGGCATCCCTGAATTCCATCCGATCCTGACGACTGACATCTTCGAGTTCGGGACGAGCACGAACAACCTGGACAAGCTTGGGATGGCCGTAGAGATGGACGATGCAGTCCTAGGGCTTGTGTGCAGCGGGATGAAGTCGCCTCCGAAGTGGGCCTGCGTGCGCAACCTCTCGGACCCGGCCATCAACGGGCACTTGGACTATAAGACGCAGGAGAGCTGCGCCGCCTACTATTACCAGAAGTTCGGCTACTGGACGACCGTGATGAGCGCGCTGACGACGTGGGGAATCATCGCGGGCTTCGGTGAAAAGAGTTAATCCGCCCTGACAAGGCTTGCGCGAAAGGTGCGCGGCGTGAGGCCGGTCGCCTGTCGAAAAGCTTTGGAAAAGTGGCTCGGGCTGCTGTAGCCGACTCGCGCGCTCAGCTCTGAGATAGAGAGATCCGTTTCGGCCAATAGCTGCTGCGCTCGCTCGACGCGCAGGCTTGCCAGATAGGCATGCGGCGAGGCGCCGGTCAGCTTCTTGAAGAGGCGCGCGAAGTGAAAGGGCGAAAGATAGGCCGCCGACGCCAGCTCTTCAATCGACAGGTCTCTGTCCATGTGGGCGTGCATCATCTCCACCGCGCGACGTATGCGGCGGTCCACGAGGCCGACGCGCGAAAGCTCAAGCTCGTCCGAGCGGCGCACGTTCGCGTGATGACGCAGCAGATGGACGAGCGCCTGTTCCACCTGAGCCGTGATGACAACGTCCTGGCCAGCCTCTTCTTCCATTAACTCGCCCGTCAAATCTCGCGCAAGCTGCGCGAGCCTTGCGTCGCCTTCAATCATTTCCGAGCTGAACACGATGGTCGCGCCTGAGAGCGTGAGGCGCAGTCTTACCGCGAGGCCCAGCACGAAGACTGGCGTCAGCGTGAGCATCAGCACGGCAGCCTCCTCGCGGCTCGCCGCCGAGAACGTGCCGCCCGGATTAATCAGCAGTGCGCTCGCGTGGCCCGCCTCCATCTCTGCGCCCGCCACAGTCGCTATCAGGCGGCCCTCAAGCGGAAAAATCACGGCGTAGTCCGAACGCACCTCGCTCGTCAGGCGCAGGCGTCGTGCGCGCCTGTAATAGACAGCGAACTGCGGGCGCAGAAAGACCCTATCCATTGACTTTCATGATTGCGGGGTTGTTGGTGATGACGGCGTGTACGCCATCGCGGATTGCGCGGCCAAGCCACGCGGGATTGTCAACCGTCCAGACCACCGTTTTCATGCCTTGCCTGGCGGCCCTTTCAATCACGCTGCGCCGTGCGAGCAGGTGATGCAGGGCAAGCTCGTCCGCCCCGCACCCGGCGGCGAGACGCATCATGCGGCGCGTGGAAGGCGGCGGCACGAGCTTAGGCTCGAAGAGCGCAGCCGTGCGAATCTCAGGAGCTATGCGCTTCATCTCCGCGATTGCTTCGAGCGTAAAACTCTCCACGACCGCGCGCTCGATCAGCTCATATTCGCGTATGAGCTTTGCCACTTCTGAAGCAATGGCGCGGGCTTCCGTCACGACACACTTCATCTCCACGTAAAGCAGAGCGCCTGTGCCACGGAAAAGCTCAAAGACTTCCGGGAGAGTCGGAATCGTGGCGTGGCTGTATTCTTCGCGCGCAAGGGAGGGGAAGCGGCGGTTGAACCAGGTCCCTGCGTCCACTGTGCTCAACTCTGTTGATGAAAGAGAAGCTACCGCACCGTCTCTGAGCGCGGTGCGGCGAAGGTCGGGGTCGTGTATGACCACGGGCACGCGGTCTTGCGCGAGTCTTACGTCGAACTCTATGCCATCGGCTCCGTCCGTCATGGCCCGCTTAAAGGAGCTGACGGTGTTCTCGGGCGCGACTGACGCGGCCCCCCTGTGGCCTATGACTAGCGGGCGACGTTCGACGGGCGCTTTATCCTCAAGGGGCTTCATGACCTGTACACGCGATAATCAATCTCTGCGAAAATGTTGTCGCGCCACTCCATCTCCTTGAGCCGCTCTTCGTCAATCGCGCCCTCTTCAATCTCCTTCGCTATAGCATCGAAGCGGCGTATGTGCGAGCGGAAGCGCTTGCTGGCATACTCAACGGTTGTGCCCTGATAGATTTGAAAGGCCCAGTCGCTCGATTGAGCCAGCAGCAGCTCTCGCGCGGCCTGATTGAGCGCTCGCTTCAATACGCCTTCGGCCGTCGGGTGGCGATTGGCAAGCTCGGTCATGCGCGCTTCGGCAGCATGTTGATGCGGGTACATCCAGGAGTTCAGCTCGTTCAACCAGACCTTGTAGTAGCCCTCTTCCCCCCAGCTTGATGCAGCTGGCTGCTGCGTCTGAATCGGCATGCCGGAATCGAGCACGTCGCCCGGCGTGACGGCTTCTATGTCCTGCGTATCCCAGTGCAGCTTGCGAAAGAGAAAGTCTATGAACTGCGGCCCCTCGAACCACCAGTGGCCGTAAAGCTCCGCGTCATACGGAGAGCAGACGATAGGAGGCCGCCCGTCGAATGTCTCAATCAGGTGATGGGCCTGCTTGATGCGCTCCGTTATGAAGTGGCCGGCATGCTCGGCTGCGCGGTGGCGCGCGGCCTGCGGGTCGTATGGCTTCTTATCGTGCTGCGCTACGTCGCGTCCCGTGATGCGGTGATACTTTAAGCCCAGGTGACGGCGCTCGCCCCCTGCGTGCAGGTGCGGCAGCAGGTAATCGAGCGGCGCATCCCAGCCCAGGTCGCGGTAAAACTCCCTGTAGTCGGGGTGGCCCGGATAGCCGACCATAGAACTCCAGACCTGCTGGCTCGTCTCTAGGTCGCGCGCAAAGACGGCCACTCCGTTCGGGCAGCGCACGGGAGCGTAGACGCCGTAGCGGGGGCGCGGCTCGCCGTAGAGAATGCCGTGAGTGTCGGAGATGAAATACTCTATGCCCGCGTCTTTCAGGAGAGCTTCCACGCCCTGCTCGTAGGCGCATTCGGCCAGCCAGATGCCGCGCGGGCTGCGGCCGAAATGCTTGCGATAGTTCTGAACCGCCACGTCAATCTGCGCGCGGCGGGCCTCGTGCGTGGAGATGAGCGGCATGAAGCCGTGCGTGGCGCAGCACGTCATGATTTCAAGCACGCCCTCTTCCTGAAGCTCCCGGAAGGCGTGAACCAGGTTGCGATGGTAGCGGGTCATCCAGAGCTTATAGGCCGCGCTCAGGTTCTCGAAATACATGCGAGCGACCGCCTGAAACTCCGGCGCGTCGCGGCGCGTGCGCTCAATCTCTTTTTCTGAGAGCGTGACGAGGTTCTCAAGATGGCGCGTGTAGCGCTCCTGCAAGAGCGGGTCGGAGAGCATCTCGCAAAGCGGCGGCGAGACGTTCATGGCGAGGCGCGGGCTTGCGCCCATCTCGTGAAGATTCTGAAAGACGAAGATGAGCGGCAGGTAAACTTCCGTTATAGCCTCGTACAGCCAGTCTTCCTCCAGGAACTCTGGATGCTCGGGGTGGCGCACAAACGGCAGGT
>DASVVZ010000144.1:0-8490 GCA_036389875.1 Pyrinomonadaceae bacterium | reverse complement strand
CTCCCTACGCAGCTTCTCCAGCCCGTATGCCAAACGAGATTTGACCGTCCCCAGCGGGATATCCAGCACCGCCGCCGTCTCTTCCAGCGACATCTCGTGCATGTAATAGAGCACTATCACGGCGCGGCTGGCTGGCGAGAGCTTTTCAATCATCTGCGGAATCAGTTCCGCCAATTCAGGCTCGGCTGGCGCGGGCGGTTCGGCTGCGACCAGCTTCAGCGCGTCCTCATCCGAGAGGTGCTCCGCGAGCGCGCGCTCCCGCTTGAGATGCCTGAATGACTCCCTGGTGGCAATCCTGTACGCCCAGGAGCGAAAAGCCCAGGGCTCTCTCAGCCAGCGTAGCTTTCGATAGATGCGCAGAAAGACCTCCTGAAGAATGTCCTCCGCCAGAGACGGCTCCCTCACCAGACTCAGTATGTAACGATGCAGCGGCCCCTGAATGTTTTTAAGCAACGAGTCGAACGCCTCGCGGTCGCCGCTCTGTGCGCGCAGCACCCACCAACTCTCCCTGTCCGGTGTCGCCATCTCGCCCATCCGTACATTATGACCCCGAAGCGCTCAAATAGGTTCGGGGTCGCGCGCGAAAAATCTTTGCGGAAGGATAAAGAGCGGGCTTTTAAAAGCAGAAGGCTCGGGGCCGGGGCCCGCTTGAAGCCTTCGTCATGCTTTGCCGGTCATGATGGCGTTGAAGATGAAGGGGAAGGTTCCCCAGGTCTGGGCGCGGTGCTGCGGGCGAAAGGCGAAGAGTATGACGCGGCCCTGTCCCATCTGGACTTCCGCGAGCGCTATGCGGCCCGCTATGCGGTTGCCGCCCAAGAGCCAGCCCGAGCGCAAGAGTCGCTCGGCCTCCGCGTAGCGGGCTATGACCCGCACGCGCTCCATTTGCTTGCGCTCATATGGTAAGGAGACCGCAAGCTCTGCCGTACTAATCTCGAAGGCCGTGCTGTTGATGAAGTAAGCGTTCGTCCTGCTCTCCATGCCTCTTGCCAAGGGGTGCGAGGCGTCAACGTCCAGTTGCAGTATGGAGCCGGGGCAGTAGAAGTCCGTGGCCGGCACGCCCTCAAGCACATTGCGCAGGGGCAGGTTGAACTCCTTGATGGCAAGCTCGCTTGAGGCGTCGAAGCAGATGAGAGTTCCCCCGTCATTAACGAAGCCGCGCAGGCTCTCGACTCCGGCACGCGTGATGCCGTCCGTGTACTCTGCCGGGTACGTGCCGGGCGCGTGGCCTTCCACTATCTCCCTGGCCCTTTGAGACGGCAGGACGATCACATCGTAGCGTGCGCGCAAAGCCCCGCGCCGCACGTCCGCATCGCGCAGGGTTTCATAAGGCACGTTGAACTGGTCGAAAACGTACCGCGTCCAGCCTTCATCCATGTTCGCAGTCCAGCCGCGATAGAGCGCAAGCCGCACGGGGCGCGTAATCGGATTGGCAATAGGAGAGCGCCTGCCCGAAGCCAAGGGCAGCCCGAGCCTGCGGCGCACCTCAGCCTCGTCCCGCACAAGCGAGAGTTCTCTTTCCTTAGGCACTTCTCTAATCTCCGTGACGGCGTATGCCTCCACGCTCATCTGGAGGGGGAGCGTCCAGCCTGCCACGTCGTAGGGCCGCTCGACTTCGCCCCTTCCGGTGCGGCGGTCGGGATACGCCTGCGGTTCAAAGAGGGCGCGGATGTTTGCGCGTGCGGGCTGTTGCAGGTAGACGAGGTAGCTTCCGGCGGGGACCTCCTGCGTGCGCTGCTTCTCTGTGATTGCAACTTCAAAAGCCGCCTCGCTCCTGTCCGCCGGGGACGTGCGCCTGAGAGCCTGCGTGCCGAAGCTTACGTGCAGCTCCCTTTCCAGTTGATGAACCTCCACACCCTGCGCCACGAGCGTGTAGACCATCCGGGCCACGTTCTCGTCGCGCCCCTGTCCGGCGGGAATCAGATAGGCTACAGGCTCGTGCTCCCTTATGGGCGCTTTGACGTTCTCCAGGTTGAGATTGTAGAAGTTGCGCAGGTAGTCGGTGCGATATTTAGCGGCCATGGAGAGAACCGCGCGGCTCGCGACCAGTTCCATCTGCATTATGTCTCGCGGTCGCCACAGGCCGCCGGGCCAGGGAGAAGGAAAGTTCGTCGCCGCCTGAAGCGCGGACGGCATGCCGCGCGAAGTTGAGCGCTGTAGCTGCTCGCGCGTCACGGTCACGGGCGTCATAAGGCGCGCGCTGGCCGCTTCTGTCAGGATGCCCACGGAGTTGTGATAGTAGGGAGCCGTGCGAAAGCCTCCGTGCCACCATGTGTCGTAGACAGCGTTGGTAATCACTCCCTGAACGCCCAGCGCCTGTAGGTCTGCTGCTATCTTGTGGCCCAGCAATCCCACCTGGCGCAGCAGCAGGGGCGCTATGATTGGGTTAGCCGGGTCGTAAAAGGGCGGGACGAAGAAGCGCGAGGCGTTCATCCCCTGCTGGTGCACGTCGTAGACAATCTGCGGGAACCATTCCCTCCAGAAAAGCTGCGTGATTAGGCGCGTCTCCTTCAGGTTCAGCATGAACCAGTCGCGGTTGTTATCGTGGCCCGCGTACTGGTGATAGATTTCCGGCGGCGACTTTCCCTCGAACGGGGTGCCTAAGGTGCGGCGATACCAGTCTGCTATGAGCTGCACGCCGTCCGGGTTGGGCGAAGGTATCAGCAGAAGGATTGTGTTCCGTAGAATCTCGCGCGTCTCTTCGTCTTCGGCCGTGGCAAGCTCGTAGGCCAGCTGCATGGACATCTGCGACGCCACTATCTCGTCCGAGTGAATCGAGCATGAAATGGCGACAACGGTCTTGCCTTTTTGAATGAGCAGGTCGCGCTCCGCATCGCTCTGAACCGTGCGCGGGTCCGCGAGCCTGCCCTGAATCTCTTTATATTTATCTAAATCGCGTATATTCTCTGGCGCGCTGATGAACGCCGCGATGAGGGGACGGCCCCCTGTGCTTTCGCCTAAATTGCGTACGAGCAGCCGGTCGCTCGCCGCATCCAGCCGCGCGAAGTACGCGGTTATCTCTTTCCAGTCGGCTATGGTGCGATCCGTGCCGGGCACAAAGCCGAGCGCGCTCTGGGGCGTAGGGATTGACGGATTGCTCGCGGCCGGTGAAGCCGCACGCGGACTTTGAGATTGCGCACGCGCGCTTTCATGAGAGAATAAAAGGCAGCTTAAGACGAGAGAGACAAGTAGGGCGTAAGAATGGCAACGCATTCTGAAAATCCTTCGAGCGATTTAATGGAATCCACTGATGCAAGCGCAAAGAGCCTGCGAGAGGCAGAGTCTAGCACAGGTGCGGGCGGGCGTCTCGCCGGGCGGCTTTTGTACTGGTGGTCGCTGTTTGTAGCCTCAATGCTGCTGCTCGTGCTGGGGCCCCCGGTGCTGCTGGTGTCATGGCTTGCGCGCCACAAGGAATGGGTCTACCCGTGGGCCAGGTGGGGAGGCCGCCAGTGGCTGCGCTTGAGCGGCGCGCGCGTTGTCGTGCGCGGGCGCGAGCAGCTAGACCCCAAAGTCTCCTACGTCTTCGTGATTAATCATCGCTCATACCTGGATACGGCCACGGCCTTCTGTCATCTGGGGCGTCGGATAGGGCTGCTGGCCAAGAAGGAGCTGCTGAAGGTGCCGATTCTGGGCTACGGGATGGGATACGTGAATATCATGGCGATAGACCGCAGCAACCGCGAGCGCGCCATAAAGACTGTGCAGGCGGCCACGGAGCGCCTGCGCTCGGGCGTTTCCTTCGCGGTCTTCGCCGAAGGCACGCGCGCGCGCCCGGGCCAGTTCCTGCCTTTCAAGAAGGGGGCCTTCTACATGGCCAAGGACGCCGGGGTGCCGGTCGTGCCCGTCGCCATGAAGAACACGGACGTGTTGATGGGAAAGGGAACCGGCGTCGCCCGCCCCGGCAGGATAGAGATGGTGATACTTGAGCCGATTCCCACCGAAGGGCTCTCTACGGACGAAGACGTGGAACGGCTGATAGAAAAAGCCCACTCGCGCATAGCCGAAGAGCTTTACGCACGGCCCTGATGACAGGAAGGTCCGCTTATTACTTGATTCTGCTCGAGTCGGGAATCATCTCGGGCGCGGGCGGCTTGACGAACTCTGTGAAGCGCACGCGCATGCGCAGGTGCACTGGCCGCCCGTTGGGCATGACCATCGTGTCGTCCGCGTAAGTCACGCTGGGAAACCAGTAGCCTCCGTCGGTCTGCTCTCTGTAGGTCTCGAAGGTGGGAAAGCGTTGCTTGCCTTCCGGGACCCCCTTGCCTTTGGCTTTGACCAGTTGCATGTCCTTATCGTCTATCCAGACGCGTCCATGAAAGAAACGCTCCATGGATTTTTTAGCGTCAGGCATCACCCTGGGCTGAACGTCGAAGACATAGGTGTCCAGCTCGTCCACGCGCTCGCGTCCGATGTAAGTGAAATTGTAGCGGTCAATCTTTTCAGCTTCGACAGCGAAAATCTCTATCGAGTTCAGGTCTTCCAGGTCTGCGGGAGAGATGGGCAGCGTCGGGATGGGAAAGGTTATAACCTTCTCGCGCTGCTTGCCCTGTGAGTCGAAGGTCAGGTAAGAGGTGCGATGATATTCTCCAGTGACCTGCCCGCCCATGCCTATGCTCTGGATTATCGCGTCCCGCTTGAAGCCGTAGCCGGAGAGCACGCGGCGAAACTCAGTCTCCTTGGCGCGAAATGCCGCCAGAATGCGCTCGGCATCTGCGCCTTGCTGCTTCTGCGTCTGAGCCGAAATCCCGTTGAAGCGCGCGCTGGGTAGGAGACAGAATGCAATTACTGCGAGTGTGAAGAGTAATCGTTTCATAAGAGTTTGAAAAAATCTCTTGGTTGAAGTTGCTGCCGGGCCGGGGTGAGCGCTGGCTTCCGCCCTGGGACTCAGAGACGATGGGCCGACTGGGCCGCGACAGATGTTGATTCCGGCTACATCTTGCCAGAACGGGCGCGCCTGCGTCCAGTATTCCGGAAGCTTTTACAATAATCCGTTAGGGGAATTGTGCTATACTCGCAGGCAGCTTTTTGGGTCACCAGATACCTTTCGCGCTTAAACAATAGTTCCCATGCCTCGCTAACTGTATGAGCCGGACGTTCATTAATGAGACTGCCTCGACAGACACACTCGTCCTTGCGGCGCGGTCGGTGGAGCGCGGTGACCTGCTGGGCGCGCAGAAGCTTCTGCTGGATTTAATCAAGGAAAGTGTGGAAGGCGCGACCAGCGAACGGCAGGTTCTGGCACGCACGCTCCTAACGGAAGTTTACGAAGGTCTGGGCCAATATGCGGAAGCCGGCGAGATTCTTTCCGTCTACAACGTACACGCGCTGGAGCTTTACCCCTCGCACCTGCGCGGCATAATCCTTCTGGCCTTCGGCTCACAGGCCTACTGGCACAACGATTTTTCCCGCTCCGTCACGCTCCTGAATCGCGCCCGAGAATGCCTTGAGCCGACGGGTGACGTAGCCAATCTGGCCCGCGCTCATCACTGTCTGGGAAGAACCTACTGGGCGCTGGACGAGATTCATCTGGCCAGAGAGCACTACGAGCTGAGCATAGAGTGGGGAAGACGCGCCCGTATAGACCGCGCGCTCGCCATCACCTACATGAATCTGGGCATAGTGGCGCGCCACGAAGGCGACCTGGACGAAGCCGGCATGTGTTACCGCCGCGCGCTGCGGCTCTTGAGAAACACCACGGACGACGTGACGCGCGCGCGGCTCCAGAACAACCTCTGCGTGATGCATCATTACCAGGGGAACTTCTACGAGGCGGCCACCGCCGCTCACCGTGCGCTTGAGCATCTGGCCGGGCATCACAACGACCTGCTGCTCGGCATGATTCACAACAACATGGCGCTGTCGGCGCTTCACACGGGCGAGTGGGCAAAGGCCGAGAGCTTCGTGCAGAGGGCGCTGGGGATCGCGCGCGAGGCGGAAGACCGCCTGAGCGAAGGGCGCTACACGGAGACGCTCGGGACGCTGCGCGGCCATCAGGGAAGGGTGCACGAGGCGAACGAGCTACTGCGCGCGGCGCTTGAGCTTTCAAAAGAGGTCGCGAGCAAAAAGGATGAGACGACGGCGCTTCTTTCACTGGCTAGGCTCTGGCTCATGGCGCGCAACACTCACCTGGCCCTGACCTACGCCAGGAAGGCCAGAGACCTTGCGCGGGAGATAAATGATGAAAGATTCGCTTCCGAAGCCGCGCTGCTGATGGTGGAGGGCTATCGACGTAGCGACAAGTGGATGCCTGCGGAGGACTGGCTGCGAATCGCCCAGGAAGAGCTTGAGAATCTACCTTATCCTTACCTGGACGCGATCCTACAGCGCAACATGGCCAGCTTCATCTCCCGCCGGCGGGACCCTTCGCGAGGCGAGCGTCTTTACCGGCAGACGGAAGAGGCTTTCCGCTCCATGAACGCCGCTTATCAGGCGGCGCTCACTATCTTCGAGCACGGCGAGAGCCTCGCCCGTCGCGGCGAATATCCCGCTGCGCGCGAGCGCTTCACAGAGGCTTCGCGGCAGTTTATGGAACTAGGCGCAAGCCTGGACGCCACCAGGGCGGAGGAAGAGGCGCGTCGCGCAGCCGAGCGCATGGACGCGTGGCAGATAGCGCCTGCGCCTTCCATCAACCTTATTCCGCCGGAAGTGGCCCCGCTCATCATGCAGATTCTGGACGCTGCATCGGGGCGCGAGCGGCTGCTGCGCGAGCTGATGTTTGCCACCAAGAATGCCCTGGCGGCGCGCGGCGCGGCCGTCTTCGCGGCGGATGACGACGGCCATCTCTACGCACAGGCCACGATTGACCTGGACGAGAAAGCGCGTGCGCAGGCAGTGGCTTCGGCTGCGCGCCATCTGGAGGCCAGGGAAAACCCTGCGGCGAGCGCACGCACCGAGACGGCCGTCTCGCGCGAGGTTTCGGCCGTCGCATCTTCGGCCACGGCGGACGACCTTTGCCGCACCCTCGCCCCGAGGCGTAACGGCGGCGCTTTCGTGCTTTATCTCAAACAGCCCGCGCCTCTGACCGAGCGCAGGGCCGAAACTCTGGACGCGCTCGTAGGCGTCGCGCGCCTTGCGCTTCAGATGCTTGACCTCAGGACTGACATAAGGCGCGTACGCCCGCTTAATGCGGCGACGGCCCTCCCGCTCGCCTCCGGTCTCTTCCCGGGCATCATCGCCACGAGCTTTGCCATGCGGGATGTGCTGTCGCGCATGGAGCGGCTGAAGGATTCGGACGCGACCGTGCTTGTGCTGGGAGAATCAGGCACGGGCAAAGAGCTGATTGCACGCTCGCTGCACGAAGAGAGCCCGCGCAGGGACAAAATCTTCCTGCCCTTTAACTGCTCGGCTGCGCCCAGAGAGTTGGTCGAAAGCCAGCTCTTCGGCCATAAGCGCGGCACCTTTACGGGAGCCGTCAACGACCAGCGCGGCATCATTCGCGCGGCCGAAGGCGGCACGCTCTTTCTGGACGAGATAGGCGACCTGGCGCTCGACGCCCAGCCGAAACTCCTCAGGTTTCTGCAAGGCGGCGAGATTATGCCCCTGGGCGAAGCGCCCAGAAAGGTGAACGTGCGCGTGATTGCCGCCACCAACCGAGACCTGGAAGAGGACGTGCGACAGGGCCGCTTCCGCGAAGACCTCTTCTATCGCCTCAACACCTTCGTCATAAAGGTGCCGCCCCTGAGGGAGCGCCCGGAAGACATTCCGCTCCTCGCCTCTTACTATTTCGAGGACGCCTGCCGCCGCCACAACCGCCAGCTGGTAGGCATCACGCCTGAAGCCATGCTCTACCTTGCGCATTACCAGTGGCCGGGCAACGTGCGCCAGCTCCGTAGCGAGATTGAGCGCGTGGTCGTCTTCGCTGAAGACGGGCAGGCCGTAGGCGCTGAGCTGCTCTCGCAGGAGATTCTGCGCGCCACCTCCACGACTTCGCCCGTGCGCTTCCAGTTGGATTTCTCAAAGCCCATCAACTTCAAAGAGATAATGATGGACGTGGAGCGCCAGTTGCTAACGGAAGCCCTTGCGCGCCAGAGCGGCAACTCCACGCGCGCCGCAGAGATGCTCGGCCTGCGCCGTCAGACCTTCACCTACAAGCTCAGACGATTCGACATAGAGCATCCGGGGTTGGACGGCCTTGATGAAGAAGACTCCTGAAAGGGAAAGCTTCCCACGGCTCAGGGGGGCGCAAAATTTTTTGCACCTTCAGGTAAAATCTCTTTCAATGCCTCTAACACTTCATAACCAGTCGGTTTAACCCCTCCCGTCATCTACTTCCGCACGCAGTCGCCAGGCAAAAAACCTGTCGCCCATGTGATTTCCCCTCAAGGCCGGAAAACTCTGAAAAGCCCTCTTTTACTGGTATTCGCACTCCGCGCGGCGGCTTCGGGGCATCTGGCACGAGCCTTGTTAATGTAAGGGAGAGCGAGACGTACGATTCCTCCACACGGGCGGCTCGCCGGTAGACCCGAAGATAAAAAGGAAATTGAGAGGGGATTC
>DASVVZ010000143.1:0-3675 GCA_036389875.1 Pyrinomonadaceae bacterium | reverse complement strand
AGGCAGGCTATTCCTTTGACCTCGTTGGCGACACGCAAAGCCTCTTCACGTAGCTGGGCTGTGCCTGTCTCCAACTGTGAAATCACGTAGCTGGCCCCATTGGAGAGGCTATGAACCTCTCGACTGACCTCCACCTTTGGCTCAGTCCCGTTACCCTTACCGGCTGACTTTGTAGAGCGGCTCAGAAGGTTGTTGAGCCGTTCGACAGCGTCCTCCGGGCTGACCTTGAGCTGCGATGCCAGGTTGCGAAGAATCTGCTCGTGTTGCAGGGTGTATTCAAGCGCCGCTTCGCCCGTGACGGCGACTATACGGCGCACGCCGCTGGCTATGCTGCCCTCGGACATTATCCGGAAGAGGCCGATATCGCCGGTCGAGTTTACGTGAGTGCCGCCGCACAGCTCCGTCGATGCGGGCCCGAACCGTACCATGCGAACGGTGCTGCCGTAGTTGTCGCCGAAGAAGGCCAGCGCGCCCTGTTTGATGGCTTCGTCGTAGTTGGTTTCGACCGTTTCGTTCGGAATATTTTCGCGCACGTAACGATTGACAAGGCGCTCTATCTCTAAAAGCTCTTCCGGGCTGAGCTTCGACGGGTGCTGAAAGTCGAATCGCAGGCGGTTGGCTTCGACTAACGACCCGCTCTGTTTCACATGCTCTCCGAGGACGGAGCGCAGCACGCCGTGCAACAGGTGAGTCGCGGAATGATTGGCCCTGATTCTACGGCGACGCTCATCATCCACTTTGAGGTGAGCTGCCTGGCCGACCCTGACCTCGCCCTGCGCCACCTTGCCTCTGTGTATGTGATAGTCGGCAACCTTAATACAATCCTCTATCTCTATACGCGCGCCCTGCTCGGTCTCCATGACGCCCTGGTCTCCGACCTGGCCGCCGCCCTCGGCATAGAAAGGAGTCCTATCGGTGACTATCTCTATGCGATGCTCCGCCGCCGCTTCGTCAACAGGCTCGCCGTCACGGAACATGGCGATGATAGTCCCGGGGCTCTCTGTCTGCTTATAGCCGACAAACTCTGTCGGCCCGCCCAGAGAGGGGAGAGTGTCGAAGCGCGCGTCTGCCTTAGGCCACGTCTCTATCTTCTGCGTAGAGCGCTCGGTTGAACCGACCGCGCGGGAAATATCCTGATGCTTACGGAACTCCCGGCTGAACTCCTCTTCGTCAACGCTTCCTCCCTTGTCGCCTATAAAATCCCGAATCAGTTCGAGAGGCATGCCGTAGGTTGAGGAGAGCGCGAACGCGTCCATGCCTGAAAGAACGAAAGGCGCATCCTTGCAGAGATTATCCAGGCGCTCAAGTCCCTTGCCTATGACGCGTTCGAAATCCCTTTTCTCCCGGTTGAAGGCTTCGATTACCTGCTGTCGCCTGGTAGACAGGATAGGGTAGTTGTTTGAAAACCGCTCTATGGTCTCGTTCAGTACGTCGTCGAATCTGAAATCCTTAACTCCGGAACGCGTCACAATCGCAATACACTTTCGTATAAGCCTGCGCGGGATGTAGCCGCGGCCTTCGTTAGACGGGGCCACGCCCTCCGCCAGTATGAACGTCGAAGCGCGAAGATGGTCTGTCAGGATGCGATGGTCTGCGTCGGAGGAGTTCTTTGCTCCGAACTGCTCCTTGATTAAATTAAGAATGGGTCGCAGCAGGTCTGTCTCATAAACGGAGGTATAGCCGTTCATGGTCATAGTCATGCGCTCCAGCCCGGAGCCTGTGTCCACGCTGTTGAATCGAAGTCTGGAAAAGCTTCCGTCCGGCTTCTTGTCGAACTCCATGAAGACGCCAGCATTCCAGATTTCTATGTAACGCTTGGCCGAGTCGAAATGGCCGCCCGGCTGATAGGGCTCGCCAAATTCGTCTCCCGTATCGTAGAAGACTTCCGTGCAGGGGCCGCACGGGCCTGAGTCGCCCGCAGGGCCCCAGAAATTGTCTTCTCCGAGAAACACAATCTGGTGCGGCTTGAGGCCAACCTTCTCCCAGACCTTGGCCGACACATCGTCGGGCGGGAGATTTAACGCGGGGTCGCCCTTGTAGACGGTTGCGTAAAGCTTCTCGCGCGGGAAACGGAATTTATCGACAAGTAATTCAAAGGCTAACTCAATGGCGGTTTCTTTAAAATAGTTGTTAATAGACCAGCTTCCCAACATCTCGAAGAAGGTCAGATGATGGCGGTCGCCTACGTCTTCTATGTCGCGCGTGCGTATGCAGGGTTGCACGTTGCAGAGGTCCGGGTGCGGCGGCTCGGCCTCGCCCGTGAAATATTTTTTGAGCGGGGCCATCCCCGAATTGACGAACAACAGGGTCGGGTCGTTGGCGGGGATTAGAGACGCACCCTGAATGCGCTGGTGGTTCCGCTCCTCGAAAAACTTCAGGAAGATTTCACGAATTTCCTGGCTCTTAATTTTATCTTTCATCTCATCTCGCTTTAGGTTTTCTGCCAACTTTTCCCTCGCGGCACCGAGCCGGACGATAAATGCTGGTAGTTCTGCTCGCGCAAAGACTTCAGAGGAAATCCCGGGCTTAACGCTCAGGGCAAGCAGCTATTTCCTTTGATTCTACAGTGGCGACACCTATTAACTTAAATTATGAGGCGATAGATTGCAAACCTGTGAAGAAGGGGCCAATGCGAGCACTTTGCCGTCCGGACTGAAGGCTATATCATAAGCGGTGGCGCGAATTTGAATTGGCTGGTTTTAAGGATTTCTCCAGTCCCAGACTCGTACAAATCCATCATCACACGCCGTCGCAACATATTTACCGTCAGGACTGAACGATGCCTTGGAAACCTCGCCGGGATGAGCTAAGTCTCTGTGCGTCCTGTCCGTCATATTCCAGATGCGTACTATCTTTTCAGTGCCTGCGGTGAGAATAAAATGTTGATTCCGGCTTTCGCTAAAAACTTTTACGTCATAGATGAGACCCTGTTGTCGAAAGGGGAGCACTGTAGGCCCGCTTTGTGTACCTTCAGGCTTGCTGGCATCCCAGAGCCGCGCAGTATTATCCAGACTTGAAGTGAGAACCAGCGTCTTCCCCTTAATCGGAGCGAAGGCGACGCTGAGAATAACATCCGAATGTCCTTAGAGGGTCACCATCAATTGGCTGGTTTGTATGTTCCAAACTTTTGCAATATTGTCACTCGACGTTACTACTGATTTGCTGTCTGGACTGAAAGCAATAGAGGTAATCTGTACACCCCGCACGCTGCCCTGCTCAGGAGTCTCCCTCACTCCCGCACCTTCTCGAACCCCTTGCCGGGCCGCAATTCCAGCACCTGAATCTTATTGCTGCTGATGGCAGCAATATACTTGCAGTCGGGGCTCAATATAGCGCGCCTGATATAATCCGTGGCTCCCCTTATGGTTATCATCAACGTCCCCGTCTCTGTATTCCATACTTTCACAGAGATCACAGGCCGGTAAGGAAAGTAGATCTAAGTATAGAGGGCGATTGCCATAGTTGTCTTAGCAGAGTTGAGTTTGGCCTGGATTCGTCTAAATGTTCCTCAGAGCTTTTCGGCCTGCGCTTCATGGGCGCGTCTCAAGCAATACGGCAGCACCGGCAGAGAAGAAGCGGGCCGCGTCCGCTGCAAGCGCGGGTTAGCCGGCTAGCTTCGCCCGGCGCGCAACACGTCGCCGAGATTTGCAACGCCGCAGGCCCCGAGCGATGCAA
>DASVVZ010000142.1:0-20172 GCA_036389875.1 Pyrinomonadaceae bacterium | reverse complement strand
GCAAACTTTAAGGGGCCGACTTTCCGGGCTAGAGAGTCGGCCCCTTAAAGTTTGCGCTCCCGGGCTCTACAACTCATTTGCCAGTTTGTAGACCAGCCGTATGGGCAGGCCCACCACGTTCCAGTAGTCGCCTTCGATCCCTTCTATAAAGAGCGCGGCGTGGCCTTGTACGGCGTAAGCCCCGGCTTTATCCGCGGGCTCGCCCGTTCGCACGTACCAATCAATCTCCTGCTCCGTCATGTGGCCGAATCGCACGCGCGTTCTCTCATGCGCTACACTGCGACGCACACTGTCTTCTCCAATTCCGCCCCTCGAAACGAGCGCGACGCCCGTCAAAACCTCGTGCCACCTGTTCGTCAGCAGGCGCAGCATACGGCGGGCGTCCCCGTCGGATTCAGGCTTGCCTAGTATCTCTGCGTCGACGACTACGGTTGTGTCTGCGCCGAGCACTAGCGGCGCGTGTCTTATCCTTGCCGCCGCTTCAGCTTTTTCGAGCGCCAGTCTCTCTACGTAGCTCGCCGGGCTTTCTCCGGCGCGCGGTGTTTCGTCAATCTCCACGGCGAAGGCTTCAAAGGGCCAGCCGACCGAGCGCAGAATCTCCGCCCTCCTGGGGCTTTGAGAAGCAAGAAGTAGTCTCTCTTTGAAAAGCTTCACTTCGGTCATACGCTCCCTCTGATAGCTTGTAGCCCCGCCGCTTTTTAAACTAAACTCAATCGATTTCGGATTTTAGATTTTGGATTTTGGATTAGCAAGACAGGATCGAAGCAGTTCCGGCCCTGCTCTCTCTAAAATCTAAAATCTAAAATCCGAAATCCGAAATTGCATCATGGACGATTTGATTCGAGCGCTGCCGAAACTGCTGCGCGCTGCGGGCGAGAGCGAAGAGGTGCTTGAGGCCGCCGCGCTCGTAGCCTGGCGGCGCGTGGCCGGGCCGGAGCTGAGCCGGCAGGCGGTTCCCTTCCGGCTTTATCGAAAGACGCTGATAGTGGCCGTCGCCGACTCGACCTGGCAGAAGCAGTTGGAGGCCATGAGCGGCCAGCTTCTCTTTCGTATCAACTCCCTGCTGGGCCAGGCCATCGTGACTTACATAGAGTTTCGTCTAGACCCGAAAACCGTGGCCGTCGCCCGCAACGCCTCGCACCACGAGCAGACCGAGCGCGAAGAACAGGAGCGTAGAGCGCTCAAGCGCGCCACCGTTGATTTGATGGACGCGGCCGTGGCGATTCAGGACGAAGACCTGCGCCGCCGCTTCCTGCTTGCCGCGGGCAGTTGCATTGACAGACGCGAAAGAGACAAAGGAATCTGACGATTTTAGATTTTGGATTGGAGCGAGAGTTAAAGTTTGTTGAGCTTCAATCCCGCGTCGTGAATCTAAAATCCAAAATTGAATTATGCCTATTACAGAATCGGATATAGAGAAGATTGCGGCGCTCGCCCATCTTGAGATCACGCCCGAGGAGCGCCGCGCCTTTACGCCGCAGATAGCCGAAATTGTGGCCTACGTAGAACAGCTCAACGAGCTGGACACGAGCCTTATTGAACCGGCCACGGGCGGGCTGACGCCTGAGCATGAAGCCGCGGACGCCTCGCGCGAAGATGCCACCCGGCCGTCGCTCGGCCAGAGCCTGGCGCTAGACCAGGCTCCAGACCCTGCGAGCGGCCACTTCCGAGTTCCAAAAGTTCTCTAAAAGCTTTCAGCCTACAGTGGTCTGTAATCAGCCGGGAGATTAGCGCCGCGCTTGATTGCTGACAGTTGCCTGCTGATTGCCGATTGCTAACCATGTCTTCATTAGAATACAACGTCGAATCGATTCGCAGCCGCATTAGCTCAGGCTCGCAAAGCCCGCGCGAGATTATAGAGCGTTCTTTAGAGGCCGCCGAAGGGCTCAACGAAACGCTCAACGCGTTCCTTGAGATTGACCGCAGGGGCGCAACGGCAAGAGCGGAGGAGCTGAGCGCCGCGCGGCGCGACACCGAATCAGAGCTTCCGCTCGCCGGTGTTCCTCTGGCCGTCAAGGACAACATCTGCGTGCGCGGCCTACAGGCATCCTGCGGCTCGCGCATCCTGGGGCCCTATCACCCGCCCTACAGCGCCACCGTCATAGAACGCTTGCAGCGTGCGGGCGCTGTCGTCATTGGCAAGACGAATCTGGACGAGTTCGCCATGGGCTCGTCGAACGAGAACTCTGCTTTCGGCGTGGTAAGAAACCCCTGGGATACCGACAGGGTGCCGGGCGGCTCATCGGGCGGCTCTGCTGCGGCGGTCGCGGCCGGGATTGTGCCGGCGGCGCTTGGCTCCGAGACGGGCGGCTCAGTTCGGCAGCCCGCCGCGCTGTGCGGCATAGTCGGCCTGAAGCCTACCTACGGGAGGCTTTCGCGCTATGGCCTTGTGGCCTTCGCTTCATCCTTAGACCACATCTCCATCTTTGGCCGCACCGTACGCGATGCTGCCGAAGTCTTAAAGGCGGCTGCGGGCCGAGACCCGCTCGATGCCACGAGCGCCGACGTGCCCGTCCCCGATTACACGGAAAGCCTGGCGGGTGACATCAGCGGCGTGCGCATAGGCGTGCCGCGCTCTCTGCTGAGCGAAGGGCTGGACGATGACGTGCGCGCGCGAGTCGAAAGCGCCATAGAGGCTTACAGAGAGCTTGGCGCAGAGATTATCGACATAGAGCTGCCGCACGCCAAGTATTGCATAGCCGTCTACTACATCATCGCCACGGCAGAGGCATCTTCCAACCTTGCTCGCTTTGACGGCGCGCGCTACGGCTTCCGCGCCGAAGAGGCTAAGAACCTGCGCGAGATGTACAGCCGCACGCGCGACGAGGGTTTCGGGGCGGAGGTCAAGCGCCGCATCATGCTTGGCACTTACGTACTGTCGTCAGGATACTACGAGGCTTACTATCGCAAGGCCCAGCAGGTGCGTACCCTCCTGAAGGTTGATTTCAAGCACGCCTTCGAGCAGTGTGATGCCCTGCTGACGCCCACGACGCCGACGCCGGCGTTTCTCATAGGCGAGAAGGTGGACGACCCGCTCTCCATGTACCTGAACGACATTTATACCTGTACGGCTAATCTGGTGGGAGTGCCGGGAATCTCCGTCCCCTGTGGCCTCTCAAAGGAAGGTCTGCCTATAGGCTTGCAGTTGATGACGCGGCACTGGGACGAAGCGGGGCTACTCAGGCTGGCGCACGCTTACGAACAGAAGCATCTTCTGCGCGCGAGGCCTGCGGTGAGCGCACTTGCAGACGAAGCCTCTAACGGAGCGTGACCTTGAGCTTGAAGCGCGAGGAGCTCTTGCGCGCAAAGACCGTGACGTAGTAATCGCCGGAAAACTGTAGCCTGCCGTAGAAGCGCTTGACGCCCGCGGCGTCATTTACTATCTCGAAGTCCGGCGTGGAAAGAGAAAAGATGGCTTCGTTGTTGTCGGACGTTATCTCCAGCTTGAGCGTCTGCCCGCCCCTCACCCTGAGCGTATATCTCTCGGAGCCGGGGTTGTGCATGTCGCCTTCGCCGGCCGGTTGCGTGACCGTGCCCTCTACAGTCGCAGTTCGCGCGCCCGACTTGAACTCTATACGGTAGATGGGTTTTGTCCCGGCCGTCTGCGCTCGCGCGGTCAAAGGGATGAAGAGAATAGACGAAAGCAGCAGGAGCGCTCCGAAACTCAGGCGTTGAACAATCCGGCTCACAAGACCTTCTCCCAGGATTAGGATTTCCCCTGCCTTATTCTCCCGCTACTTCGAACGAGTGCGACGCGCGCTCTTGTCAGGAATCCAGTCGCCCGTGAAGATTTCGATTATGCCTTTGGCAGTGCCGACTATGGGCGTGACGTCAAGGCCGACATGGATTGCGCCGGGAATCAGCCCTTTCCGCTTTATCTCGTAGCCCGCCAGGCTGACGGCCACGACAGTGCCCACGATCGGAATAGGCTTGACGATTCTCTTGGCCAGGCTCCAGCCGCCCGCGCGCAACACTCTTCTCTTCATACCAGCCGTCATAATCAACAATCCTCCCTCTATCAGCCTCTCTCAGCCTAAGCCAAGCTCCGTGCGCAGTTTCTTCGCGTCAAAGGGCGAGAGGTTAAAGGTGCGCCCGTCAACCTCGAACGTGGGCACCTTTCGTTTGCCCTCGTTCGCACGTATTACGAAAGCGGCCGCCTGCTCGTTCTCTTCAATGTTGATTTCCTCGAATTCCACGCCCAGCTCGCGCAAGTACCGCTTGGCGTTGCGGCAGTCGCCGCACCAACCGGTCGTGTACATTCTTATGTTCGCCATCTCGCTTTTCCTTCTGTAATCTTCTTTTGGCCCATTTTACTTTCGTACGGCGGCCGGCAACAAGGCCGCCGAGCCACTTACCTTTGATGCGGTACGTGGGGCCCCAGGGAGTATGCTAGGATAAACGGGCTCGAAAAAATATTTAACTTAAGCTACAAAGAATGTATTCAAACAGCGTTCGCATAGCGTCAATGCTCCTCCTTGTCTGCGTCCTGCTGCTGGCCCTGTCGTGCGGCGGCGGCGGCTCCGCAGGGCGGACTCTTCTCATATACACGCCGCACGGCCAGGACATGCTGAAGGATTTCGTGGCGCGCTACCGCACGGCGCACCCGGAAGTAAACGTGCAGTTTCTGGACATGGGCTCGCAGGAGGTGCTGGCCAGGCTTCGCGCAGAGCGCAACCGCCCGCAGGCAGACCTCTGGTGGGGAGCGTCGCACCTGACCTTTCAGACGGCTGCGGAGGAGAACCTGCTCGCGCCGTATAAGCCCACATGGGCGGACAAAGTTCCCGAGACTTCGCGCGACGCGCAGGACAGGTGGTACGGCACGTACCAGACGCCGGAAGTCATAGTCTACAATACGCAGCTAGTGCGTCCCGAAGACGCGCCGCGAGACTGGGACGACGTGCTGGATGCGCGCTGGCGTGACAAGATTCTGATTCGCAACCCTAACCCGTCCGACTCCATGCGGGCCATCTTCGGCGCAATGATTTGGCGATTCTATAAGGAGACGAACTCGCCCGCGGGCGGGTACGACTGGCTCAGGAAGCTGGACGCAAACGTTCACGAGTACACCGTGGACGGGACTCTCCTGATGCAGAAGCTTGCGCGGGGCGAAGGCGCAATCAGTCTCTGGAACATGCCCGATGTCTGGATTTACAAGGAGCAGAAGGGGCTCGCTCACCTGGCTTACATCTTCCCCGCGAGCGGCGCGCCCGTCATCACCGACGGCATAGCCGTTGTGCGCGGCGCTCCGCACGAAGACGAGGCCCGCCGCTTCTACGAGTTCGTGACCACGACGGAGAGCATCACCTACGCGGCGCAGAAATATTACCGCCTGCCGATTCGCACCGACATAGACCGCAATCAACTGCCCGCATGGATGAAGGAGCCCTTCAAGCAGATGGATATGAACTGGGACTTACTCAGACGCGAAGGCGGCGAATGGTTCCGTTACTGGGACGCCGAGATTAAGGGAAGGCAGAAATAGTTGCGGAAGGCAGGATGTCTTTTCTCTCCCTACAGAACATCTCTAAGCGCTATGGCGCGACGCGCGCGGTGGCGGACGTGTCGCTTGAGGTGGAGGCGGGCGAGTTCTTCGGCCTGCTGGGGCCCTCGGGCTGCGGCAAGACGACTACGCTCAGGATGGTTGCGGGTCTTGAAACGCCGGATGACGGCAAGATAGAGCTTGGCGGCCGAGGAATCACGCGGCTTCCGGCAGACCGCAGGGGCTTCGGCATGGTCTTTCAATCCTACGCGCTCTTCCCGCACCTGAACGTTTTCGAGAACGTGGCCTTCGGCCTGCGCGCGCGTCACATTGAGGCCGTAGAGGTCACGCGCCGCGTGACGGAAGCGCTCTCGATGGTCAGCCTTTCGGGCTACGAGCGGCGAAGCGTCGATGCGCTGTCGGGCGGCCAGCAGCAGAGGGTGGCGATTGCGCGCGCAATCTCTATAGAGCCTCAGCTTCTGCTCTTTGACGAGCCTCTCTCGAATCTGGACGTGGCCCTGCGTGAAGAGACGCGCACGGAGCTGCGCGAGCTGGTCAAGCGGCTAAAGCTCACGGCCCTGTACGTCACACACGACCAGGAAGAGGCTTTCGCGCTCTGCGACCGCATCAGCGTCATGAGCGAAGGCAGCATCCTTCAGACAGGCACGCCGCGCGAGCTGTACGAGCAGCCGGAGGAGGTTCGGGTCGCACGCTTCCTGGGGCGCAACAATCTGATTGAGGCCGTGCGCCTGAGCGCCACCCACGCGGAAGCCTCCATGTTCCGCACAACGACGGGCGGCCACCACCTCCTTCGCGTGGCGACGAAAGTCGGCGTCAATCTGCCTCTGAACAAGCCCTGCACGCTGGCGATTCGCCCCGAGCACCTTCAACTCTACAGAAAGACGGAGCCTGAAGAGAGCGCACCTTCAGGTACACAGTCGGAGAACACGCTCCCGGCCAGTATCTCCTTTGTCAGCTTCTCAGGCGCGACCACGACCATCAGGCTAGAGGCCGCAGGTCTTTCACTCGAAGCGCTCGTGCTTCAGCCGGACGGGTTCGAGCCGGGCGCGAGCGTCACAGTCCGTCTCCCGCCCGAACGCATCACCATCTTAAAGTGAGAACGACTCGAAGACTGGGATGAAAAGCAGAATCAACAAACCGTGGCGAACTTTCATCCCTCATCCTTCCGTACTCGTACTGGCTCTTGTCGTCGGCCTGGTGCTTCTCTACGGCGTCGTCTATCCGAACATGCACGTGCTCACGGCTTCTCTTGAGCGAGACGGCGCGTGGACGCTCCGCAACTACGTCGAGCTCTTAAGGGAGCGAGCCGTGCTGGAGGCGACTCTCTCAAGCATATGGCTTTCTGTGCTGACGGTACTCTTCTGCGCGCTGGTCGGAGTGCCGCTGGCGTTTCTCTTCGAACGTTATGAGTTTCCGGCGCGGCGCATCTTTTCGATACTGGCGTCGCTGCCGCTCGTGCTGCCGCCACTGGTAGGCACGGTCGCCTTCATCTTTCTCTGCGGCGAGAGCGGAATACTGGCGCGCGCCGTTCAGCACCTGTTCCGCTTAAGAGACGCGCCGTGGTCACTGCGCGGGTGGACGGCCCTGCTGCTCTTTCACACCTACACGATGTACCCCTTCTTTTACGTGCTGACGGGCGCGGGGCTGCGGCGCATAGACGCCAGCCTGGGAGAGGCAGCGCGCAGCCTGGGAGCGCGCCCCCTTAGGGTGCTGTTTCGCGTAGTGTTGCCGCAACTGACTCCGTCGCTTCTGGCCGCTGCGCTCCTGACCTCTATGACCTCAATGGCGTCGTTCAGCGCGCCGCTCTTCTTCGGCGGAGGCGTGCGCGTGCTCACGCTTGAGATTTTCAACGCGAGGCAGCGCGGCGACGTGCAGCTCGCTTTGACCGAGACTGTCCTGCTGGCTGTGATTTCTCTCGGCGCGCTCGTCTTCTTCCAGCGTTACGAGGGGACGCGCCGGTTCGTGGCCGCCGCCATGAAGGGAGCGCCGCGAAGGCGACGCCCTATCAGGAGCGGCGCGGCCAGATTTGCCGCGGCCACTTGCGGAGTAGTCTTCACCACCCTGCTGGCGCTGCCCGTAGTGACGCTTCTGATTGTGAGCTTCGCGCGCCAGGGAAGCTGGACGACCGAGATGCTGCCTTCCGCCTATACAGTGGATAACTACGCGCGCATCTTTACGGAAGAGGATGCGCTGTCGGTGCTCTTCAATAGCCTTGAGATGGCCTGTATCGCGGCACTGCTGGCTCTGGCGTGGAGCCTCTGCGTGGCGAGCCTCGTTTCGCGCCGCGGGCTCAAGGGGCGAAGAGTCATCTCGCTCCTAGTGCTAGTGCCGTGGGCCCTGCCCGGGACGGTCGTGGCCGTCTCCATAGCGGAAGCCTACGGGCAACCCAATCCCATGACGGGCTCTTTCATACTCGTAGGCACCTTCTGGATTCTCCCCGTCATATACTTTCTGCGCTTCATGCCGCTGGTCGTACGCGCGGTTCAGGCAAGCCTTGAGCAGATGGACCCGGCGCTGGAAGAGGCCGCGGCCGGCCTGGGTGCGCGCCCCTTGAGGCGTTTCCTGCGCGTGCGTCTTCCCCTCATCTGGCCGGGGGCGCTTGCCGGGACGCTCCTGGCGTTCGTCATAGCGCTCGGCGAATACGTCGCAAGCGTACTGGTCTATGTCCCGCGCAACCGTCCCGTCTCGATAGCCATCGCCGCAGAGATGCGCGACTTCAACCTGGGCACGGCGGCAGCCTACGGCATGCTGCTGATCGCCCTGATTGCCGTCAGCATGACAATCGCCGCACGGTTGGAGCGCGTGTCGAAGGCTTGAGGGCGGATGGCACTCTCTATGTTCCGTATAAAAAAGAACCGCCGCAAAATATTCGCGGCGGTTCCTAAAGGTGTCAAAGACAAAAGGAAGCTGAGTTAGTTCTGAGGAGGCTCCACGGGAGCGGAGCATGAGTCAGGGCCAAAGCAGCTAAAAGAATAGCCTGTGTTCTCATTGCAGCTAAAAGACGAGACTCCGCACTTACACGCGCCCTGAGCAGTTTTAAGTGCGTTCGAGCAGTAGCTGGCCGTGCCACCATCAGGCGACATCACAGTCACCTTCATGGAGTTGGCATTGAATTTGTGGTTCCTGCTGAGACCTACGGCCTTGGCCGCCCTTATCATTTCGTCCGACTCGACCTCGAAGGCCTTCGTCGGGCCGCTTATTCTGGATACGGCTAAGACTAGGTGATCCGCAGAGTCCACGTTGTGCTGTAGCGGCAAGGCAAACTCTTCGCTAGAGCCTGCGTACAGGTTGATGTCACGCGACCACCCCTGGCCGCCCTTGATGCGACCCGACGAGTCAACGATGAAGAATGTTACCTGTATATTCGTCAACTGCTCGTTAGACAGGTTATTGACGGAATAGGTCAGGACATTTCGGTTATCTATGTTGGTTACCGTAGCCGAACCGACATTTACAGGGATTTTATTCGAAACGAGTGTTTGGACTTTCTGTTTTTTGGCAGTAGAGCTTCCTGCCTTTACCAGATTGATGCCCGTGTAGCCGAGCGCCAGAGTACACACTAAAGACACGGCTACGCCGAGCCAAAAGTTTCTACGCATTCTTACTTTCTCCCAACTATTTTATGAGGCTCACATTTGAGTGTTGCGAGGCCCGCGTGCGGCCTAGAGCTTGCCGCACGACCGGGGGATACTAATGCATCAACGACTCGTTAGTCAAGTCACAAACGCAATTTAATGGATGATATTCCGAACCGCCGGAAGACCGGCCCGTCAATCGTCAGGAGTGGCGCTGCATCAGCTCTACGCGATTGCCGAAGGGGTCGCGGAACTCGAAGCGTTCGTAGTCGGGAATGGTGATTCCTTCGAGGATTTTGACGCCGGCCTGTTGAAGCTCGCGGCGGGCGGCCTCTAGATCTTCAACTTCGAATGCCACGTGGCGTTTGGAGGCGGCGCGGTCTGAGACATCTTCCGTGCCGAAGTGTATGGACTGGTCGCCGACGACCAGCCAGAGACCTCCGCGCCCGCGAAGCGATTCCGGCTTGGGCACTTCAACTAAACCCAGTATGTCACAATAAAAGCGCCTGACTTCGTCCTCGGCGCCGGGAGGTATGCTCATCTGTACGTGGTTGATTCTCTCTATACGCATTGGCTCTCTTCCTACGGGACAGGCTACAATCTATGCGCTCCCGATTTTATCTTGAATCGCACGGATGACGCACCGACAGAAAGCCGATTCCGACCATCTGCACTTTATGTCTCTATTCAACTGTCTCAAATGGCCGGAGATGCGCGGCGTGGCGATTGAGTTGATTGCGCGCATGCACGAGGGGCACGAGGCGGGCGCTCGGTTCTCCATCCCCGTGGTGGATTTCGCGCGCATCTTTGCACCGGGAGCGCCCGCAGGAGAGCTGGAGAAAGTCTCCGCGCGCGGCGACATAAATTTCAGGCCCGCGGGTGAAAGCGGCGGCACCTTCGCGCTCGCAGAAGGGCCCAGGGCGCTCTTTGACCTAGGGCGCGAGGGCCTTGTGATGCGAATCAACGAGCGCATGAGCGGAACCTACGCTTTAAGCCCCGGCGCTTTTCACATAGAGTTCAGCAGGGGCGAAGAGCTTGAAGGCTGCAAGCGCCTGATGCTGCTGGTATGCAACCGCGTCGTCAGCGTGGATGTATCCGGCAGCCGCGTGGACGTTCATTTGCCGAGCAGGATTTTCGATCTCTGCGTAGAGTTTCAATAGAGGGTTTTTCCGTCTCACAATCCATGAGAATGAAAATGAAGCTATTAAAAGTTGGAGCACCGATGCTTTCTGTGCGCGCCGTGCTGGCGCTCTTTGTACTGGCCTCTATACTGGCCGGCGCTGCGCCTTCTCTCAAAACAGTCCGGGCGGGCGCACAGTCCGCGCAGCTTAACGCGGAGCTTTATCAGGCGCTGCTTGACCTGACGAACCCGTCGACGGTGATGTGCGTGGCGGCGCACCCGGATGACGAGGACGGCGCGACGCTCACTGTGCTCAGGCGCAAGATGGGCGTGCATACGGTGACGCTCTTTTCCACCTACGGCGAGGGCGGGCAGAACGCCACGGGGCCGGAGCTTTACGAGGAGTTGGGCGTGATTCGCGCGCGCGAGACGGCTGAGGCATCCGAGATTCAGGGCTCGGAGCCTTACTTTCTGGGCTTGAGGGATTTCGGCTTCTCGAAATCGGCGGAAGAGGCTTTTCGCATCTGGGGCCATGACGAAGCGCTGCGCCGAATGGTCTTGAAGATTCGCGAGCTGCGGCCGGACGTTATCATCACAAATCACAACACTACGAGCGGTCACGGCCATCATCAGGCGACGGGCCGCCTTGTTCTGGAAGCCTTCGACGCCTCGGCAGACCCCTCGCGCTTTCCCGAGCAACTGCGCGACGGCAAGTTGCAGCCCTGGCAGGTGCAGAGAATCTTCGTGCGATTCAGCTTCGAGGGCGGGAGCGACGCGCGGGCGCAAGAGTCTCAGGCCGAGCGCGACGGCCGCGTCATCAGCATCGACCGCAACGAGCGAGACCCGGTGCGAGGCACAACCTACGCCGAGCAGGCTCTACAGGCGCTGCGTCGTCATGCCTCGCAGGGGCCGTGGCCGCAGACGCTTCCCCCGCAGGGCTGGCCGCCCGTACGTTATCGTCTGGTGCGCGAAGCTAAGGGAGCGGCCCCTCTGCCCGCGAACGCGCAGACCCTTCTGGACAACCTCTCGATACCCGGAGAGCCCGAGAGAAAAATTGTGCCGCTGGCAGTCAAGGCCGTGCTCTCTCTTTACGAATCACAGAAGGCCAGCCGCGAGACACTCGTTCACGCCCTGGCTTCGCTCAGAAAGAGCAACGTATTCGCAGCGCCCGCAAACTCAACTGACAAGCCGCGCTTTCAGTTGATGGACAGGCGGCTGGATACGGCACTCGCTGTGGCGTCAGGCATCACTGCAGTTGTCAAGCTGGATCTATTTTCCATTTTGATACCGGGCATGAGGATTCCCTACCATTCCACCATCTACAACAGCGGCGACAAGCCTATAAGACTAAGGCACTTCACGTTTCGCTTTAAGGGCAAAGAATTGTGGAGCCTCAAGGAGGACGACACACCAATCACAAGTAGTATGCCGTTGACCATGACGGAAACTATGGTCGTGCCGGGGGATGAGGTCATAAACGTGCCGCAGTCGGAGCACCTTTACGATGGGCGCCTGTGGGGAGGGGAGCTGAGCGCTGAGTATCTGCTGGAAGTGGAAGGAGCTCAATTCAATTTCAGAGCGTCAAAGCGATTCAACGTCGCGCCGCCCGTGGAGATTAAAAGCATAAGCCCGCGCCTGCTGGTCGTGACGCCGCAGACGCTCAACCAGAATCACGCCTTCACTTTTCAAATAAGCAACAACACGGACGCGCCCCTGGATGTGCGCGTGAACACGAAGCAGATGATTTACGCAGGCCGCGCTGTGGAGCCCAGGTGGGAGCGCGTCCCCGCCCGCGATTCTATCAAGGACGGAAGCTCTTTCATGCTCTCTACTCAGGACGTGAAAGCCATCAGGGAGCGCGGCGAGCTTTCGACCACGGCACGCTTCTCTCTGAGCCGCGTCAACCCGCCCAGCCGCACGCCCATCACGGAGCGTGAAGTAAAGATAGTTTACGCGGACGCTCGGGTAGCCCCTAACCTGCGGGTGGGCTACGTGCGAAGCACGGATTTCACGCTGCCTGCTGCGCTCGACGCGCTCGGCGTTTCGTCTAAGGAGCTGACGGTTGATGAGGTTCGCGCGGGCAGCCTCGGAAGCTATGACGCCATAATCATAGACAACAGGGGCTATCAGGCGCACCCGGAGCTGATGCAGGTTAATCAGAAGCTGCTGGAGTACGCGGAACAGGGCGGCACGCTGATAGTCTTTTATCACAAGACCAACGAGTGGAACCCGGATGAGAAGGCAGCCCGCCCGCAGCTCGCGCCTTACCCTATACTGCTCGGCAACTCGCGCGTCACGGACGAGACCGCGCGCGTCACCTTCACGGATCCGCTGCATCCTTTGCTTAACTTTCCGAACAAGATTAGCGAGCGGGATTTTGAAGGCTGGATACAGGAGCGCGGCCTCTATTTTCCCGGGGAGTGGGACAAGCGATTCAGCGCGCCGCTGTCCATGTCGGACCCGAACGAGCCGCAGCTACAGGGCGGGCTGCTGGCGGCGGAAATGGGGCGTGGGCGCTACATCTACACCAGCATTGTCTGGTACAGGCAACTGCGCGAAGGCGTGCCCGGAGCATACCGCGTACTCGCCAACATGCTCAGCTACGGGCGCACCGATAAGGGACGGGGAAGATAGAAAAGACTTCACCGCCGCCGCAAACGCCGAAGAGAGAAGCAGAGGGGCCGCTGAGAAAAGATTAATTCTCTGCGCGCCCTTTGCGTTTCTCTTCGGCGTCTGCGGCGGCGGTGAACTTCAGTTTGATTAGCTGCCGGGCTCTTCGACGAGGGACAATCCCTGTCCTTCCAGTCTCGTGCGCGAGCGTTCAAGGAAGGTCTTAATCATCTCCGTGACGCGCTTCTGCATCTCCGCTGAGATGCGCCCTTCCCCGATTAACCCGGCCAGCAGGTGAAGCTCTTTGGCATGCTTGCGGCGCAGCTCTACGTGCTGCGCTATACGCACGAGTGTAGAGCGCGCGCCGCGCGGCTCGAAGATGGCTTCGTAGCGCAGGTAGTTCTTATTCTCCTGCGCCGCCGGAGACCACTCTATGCGCTCGGGCCTGTCCTCGGTCAGCTCGACCGTGAACGCCTGGCGCATGGTGCCGAGCGCCGGGACTTCCGCGCGCACCATCCAGCGCATGACGCCGTTGGCTTCGCGCCGTATGCTCTCAATGCCCGGCATCAGCTCTACGAAGTTGCGTATCTCTCCGAAAAACTCCCGCGCCCTATCTATACTCGCCCTGACAACTATCTGCTCGCTATAATCTGCCTTGATTCTGAACACAGTCAATCTCTTCCTTAGCTTAGTGAAGGCGCAAACAAAATCGAGTTGAAGAAGAGTCGCGTCATGCTGCGCCAGATGCCGCGAAACTGTGGGTCTTCAGCATAAAGGATGACGTGGCCGCGACCCGTAGGCTCGTCAATGACGTAAGCGGTGCCCCTCAATAGCCGCTCTGTGTTGTTCGGCCAGATGAAGCCTGAAAGGTGGAGCCCACGGCCCGTTTCAGGCCCGAAGACAACTGCGTTGGTGCCTTCCTTCGACGGGCGGAAGAAGTAGCCGGAATTGACCAGCACGGGCAACTCCGCCGTTTCATAACCGTAAGTCAAGTAGGTCGTGCGGTCAACCGTCGCGCGCATGATTGCGCCCGGCACGGCTTCCGGAACCTGGCCGGGACGCGCAGAGGGCGAAGCTATCGGCGGCAATTCCGGCGGAGCGCCTTCCAGCTTTTCCGTCTGGGCCGGAGTCTCCCCGCCCGGCTGGTCCTGTTGCTGAGCGGCGCTCTGCTCTCTTCTTCTTCTGCCGCCGCCTCCTGCCTGTACACTATCGCCCGCAGCATTGTTCGATTCAATCTTATCTTCTGCTTCCTCAGTCCCGGCGCTTCCCTTCTGGTCGTCATCGTCGCTTCCGACCAGGCGCGATGAAGTGAGACCAACATCCTTGAGGGCTGCGAAGACGGCTGCGCCCTTGATGCAGACTAAGGTTCCGCCGCGCTCTGCCCAGCCGCGAAGAAGCGACACTCCGCCTTTGCCGAACGCAGAAAAGTAGCGATCAGGAGAGCCGTCCGGCAGTATGATTACGTTGTAACGATCCAGCTGCGCGCTCTTGAGGCTGTTGATGGTCATGGGCGTCCATTCAATGCGGAAGCGCTCAAAGAGCCACCAGATTGCGCCGTAGCTGGATTGGTCAACGCCTTCATCAGCAACCACAATAATGCGCGGCTGCCTGAGGGCCACGACGTTTTCCGAGCCGACCCCCGTCTCGCCCGTCTCGTTAAAGCCGGAGTTGACGGCCGTCACCATCACGCCGGCCTCGCGAGAGAGCCTCGCAATCGCTTCATGAAGCGATTCGGGATTGCGAGAGACGCGCACGACCAAGGTTCCGCGCGGCCAGTCGCGCCCGCCCGCCGTCAACGTCCTCGTGGCAACACTGACACGATAGCCTTCTCGCTCAAGGCGATAAGCAAGCGACGCCGAGCCGTCCCGCTCGTAAGGAATGATGTAGGCCACGGAGGCGCGGCCCTGCGCGACGCCCGTGTTGTAGTTGTCCGTCACGAGCCACGTAGTCAGGTACTCGCCGCGCTCGGCTATGGCCTTCCTTTCGGCATCCGTAACGACATCCTGCGATGAGAGTCTGAGCCGGGCGTGTTGAAAAGCGGCGGCGTCCTCCGTCCAGTAGGCTTCAACGCCAAAGGCCAGAGGCAGCGACCAGGCCGTGATGTCATAAAAGCTGTACTCTTCCCTGGCGGCATTGCGCCCGCGCCTCTCGTTACGCGCGAAGCGGGCCAGCTGCTCCTGCACGAAGCGCGCGTCCTGCTCCGTACGCGGCTCAAGCAGCGCTTTAGCCAGGCGCTTCTGCGGCTGATCCATGTCTATGACTATGGAGCCGGATTGAAAGCCTCTGGCGGTTGCAGCAGCGTTCGGGTCTGTGTAGCTGTGCGAGCGGGCCGAGCGAAAAGGCTCGCGCGAGATCTTAACTTCTATGCCTGCGCGCAGCAGAACCTCCGCCAGCTCCGTTGTCTTAACGATGTCCGGCCCCCATGGGATGACAATTCGGCGAAGGAGGTCGCGGCGGCCCTCTTCGATGGCGCTGCGCTTGAACTGGTAGTAATCGCCTAGCCGGGCCGCGCGGTTTCTTCCGGCGGTCTCAAGCGTCGTCAGAGAAGCTATGAAATGCTTGGCCGCGCCCGAGCGGAGCGTGACGATTGTTTCGTCGTCTCGCCGCCAGTTGATTCCCTTCCAGCCGCCGCCGTCCGTCTCGTAGGTCATCCCTGTAGCGCCGTTCAGCGCAGGCCAGGAGTCCCAGTAGCCCGGGTAGAAGAGGTCGAAGATGTCGCGCACGTAGTAATCCCAGCGACGCTGGTCGAACTGCGCGGCGTTGGCCCGACCGAACTCCGTCAGCCAGCGAGCGGTCTGCGCGCTCGGGAGATTGGGATTGATGGGCTGCGCGGCGGGCGGGAAGAAGAACTGAGAGGGCTGTCCGTGATGGTCGACGAAGACCTGCGGATTCCACTCGAGGAATGCGCGCTCCATGTTGCGCGTCTCGACCTGTGTGGAGGCTATGTTGTCGCGGTTCAGGTCAAAGCGAAAGCGGTTGTAGCGGCCGTAGACGGACCAGGGCTGGCGATGCTCCGCCGACTGCGGCTCGGGGTTGCCGGTCGAGATGGAGTTGTACCAGGCTACGAATCGCTCGTGGCCGTCCGGGTTGGCGCAGACGTTTACGAGCACCACGCAGTTTCTCAGAACCTCCAGGGTCGCGGGCTCATTTGAAGCCGCCAGCTGATAGACGACCTGCATCATGGCTTCGAACGAGGCCGTCTCGTCGCCGTGAATCGTGTAGTTGAGCCACACGATTGCGGGCGTCGAAGCAACGATGCGCTCGGCCTCCTGTGGCGAGAGCGTCCCCGGAGATGCCAGACGGGCGACGTTCGCCTTTATCTCCGCGAGCCGCGAGAGATTTTCCGGCGCGCTCAGCACCACCAGGTGCATCATCCTGTGCTCGTTGGTCTGGCCTATGTCGGTGACGCGCACGCGATCCGGCGCGGCCTGTGCGATGACGCCCATGACGCGCTCCATCATCGCGTAGTTCGTATGAAACGCGCCCACGTCGTAGCCCAGTATGCTCTGAGGGCGAGGCACTGCCTCTCTGTAAGGCCCGCGCGCGTAGAAATCGAAGGGCGCGTCCGGAGCGCTGCTACTGCTACTGCTGCTGCTCTGTGCCTGAATTGAAGACGCGTGCGCGAGGCAAATGAGGAGCGCTGCAAGGATAAGCGTGCGACCCGATTGAAGAATCATCTTTCCGGCTAAAGCCTTCTGCCTTCCTCGATTTTTTAAGAGAAGCCAGCTGCGATGTTACATCGCTTTCACTCTTTTACTCAAACAGAGGCCGCTGGACTTCTCTCTTTCGGGACGTTCGGGATGGCGCGCGAACAGCCTTAAGTCCTCAATCGGGTTGTTAATGGAATCCGTCCACGCACGTTAATAGTATTCGCCCGCGGCCTGAGCCGCGGATGGATTTTAGCTTGAACGCCGACGCACGGAAACCCGGATGAATAAAGCTGTAAAAGTGAAGATATATATCGCCATCGCGGCGGTTTTACTGCTCTCTACATTTACCGCCCTCTATTTCCAAGTATGGAAAAAGCCTGCGGAGGTTGACGGCGGCATAGCAAGGCATCATCTCAAATTCAGGGGACATTCCGATGTAGTGTTCAGAGTCAGATTCAACGCGGACGGCGAATCGCTGGCAAGCGCGGGCGTTGATGGTAAGGTTAGAATCTGGCAGAAAAAGGACGGCCGCGTGCTTCGTACCCTTGAGCATACTGCGGGCGTCACGGGCCTGGCATTTAGCCCCGACGGACGTTACCTGGCCACGGGCAGCTTTGATTCCAATGTGAGGCTGTGGCAGGTCGCGGACGGGGCGCTTCTTAAAACCTTTTCCGGCCATTCGGGGACAATCTGGGCGCTCGTGTTCAGTCCGGACGGCGAGACCATTGCGAGCGGCTGCGAGGACACTACCATAAAGTTATGGGACGTTAATCAGGGCAGCCTGCGGCAGACCTTGCAGGGACATTCTCTTAACATCTGGTCGGTGGCTTTCAGTCCTGACGGGAAATGGCTCGCGAGCGGGAGCTTTGATAAGAAGATAAACATCTGGAATCTAACGGAGGGCAAGCTCGCCAGAACAATTCAGGGCCACTCGGAAGCTGTCTTAAGCGTTACTTTCAGCAAAGACGGAAGATACCTAGCCAGCAGCAGCGACGACAGCTCCGTCAAGCTCTGGAATGTCGCGGACGGAAATTTAATACGCTCCTTTCAGGGAGACAGCGAGCACATTTATTCAGTCGCCCTGAGCCCGGACGGCAAACGGGTGCTGAGCGGCGGAAGAGACAGAAACATCTTCGGAGAGCTTGTGCAGAATATTTTCGGCGCTTCGGATTCCGATAAATGGGTTACGATGCGTCTCTGGAACCTGGAAGACGGAAAGTTAATTCAGACCTTTGCAGAACATTCCAACGATGTATTTTTCGTGACCTTTAGTCCCGACGGAGCCTGGGTGGCCAGCGCCAGCGAAGACAAGACCGTTAACGTGTGGCAATTATCAGAAGGTAAATAAGGAGTCTATGAATTCTGATTGGCACGGACATAAGAGACTCTACGCTGGCTTTTGAAGATTTAATGTGGGGAACGGGCCGTATGGAACATCTTTCAGACAAATGCTCCCGTTGCGGCGAAGGCCGCATGCGTTCCTGGGACGAGTTGACGGAAGAGGAGCGCGAAGTCACTCGCAGGCTGCCTGCCAGCATGGACTACGTACCAGAAGAGCGTCGCACGCGCCATCGCTGGTGCACGCGCTGCTGGCACGAAGCTACAGTCTCGGAAGAGAGGGGCTAGAACTTCCCGCGCGCCCCTTTCAGGAGCCCGTGATGCGGTCGTATGCCTCGCGCGTCTTTCTCATGTGAATGGTGAGCGCGTTTGTGAGCTCTGTGGGTGAAGCGAAATTCATCTTGCGTGCGATGTCTGCGAGCGCAGGGTTGTCGGCTGAAGGCAGTCGTGTCGAGCGGCCTACTACCAGACGCAGGTTGTGATCCAGCATGCGAAGGAAAGCGTAAGCCGCGCTCATCGCGTCAAACGTCTGCTCGTCGAGCGAGCCCGCAGTGTAAAGGCGCGAGAGCGTGGCCTGCGTGGAGCGGTCAGCTGCTTCGTCGGGCACGTTGTCCCTGAGCTGAAGGTAACGGGTGGCGAAGTAAACATCCAGCATGCCGCCCGCTCCGTACTTGATGTCTATCACGTGGCCGCTCTTTTTTCCGACCCTCTCCTGCTCAAGCCGCTCGCGCACCCGGCGCGTCTCCGTTTGCAGGATGTCCGGCGCGATCGATCGCGCAGCAGTGTGAAGAGCGCGTCTCGCCTCTTCCTCGATTCTAGCTCCCAGCTCGCGCTCGCAGGCGGCCGCGCGTAGCTTGACGTAAGCCAGCCATTCCCAGGCGACTGCGCGCTCCTTCAGGTAACTGAGGAAAGCGCCTGCGCCGGAAGCGTAAGCGCCGTTTCGCCCGTCGGGTCTCAGCCGCAGGTCTACTCTATACAAGGTGCCTTCGCGCGTCAGGCTTGAGAGAGCCGCGACCAGCATCTCGCTCAAACGGCCGTAAGCTTCGGCGTGATTGAGCGAAGAGAGAGGCGAGGGCCGCTCGTCGTCATAAATCAGTATGACGTCCAGGTCTGAGCCGTAATCAACTCCCCCGCCTCCGAGGCGGCCAAGCCCCAGCACCGCCATGTGCGGCTCCGATTGAAGCGCGCCGTAGCGTCTCTCCAACTCGCGCCTCGCTATCATGTAGCCTGCATCCAGGCTCGCTTCTGCCAGCTCCGTCTGTCGGCGGTTGGATTCCCTGATTGTGATTGCGCCCGAAGCATCCAGCGCTCCGGTCTCAATCATCACGGCGGCCCACGCGCGACGCAGCGCGGCCAATTCCGCGCCGAAGCTCTCTTCGCGCTCTACCGCCGCCGACAAGAGGGCGCGGCAATCGGGCGCGCCTTTGGCCTCCGCTTCTACAGGCAGCGCGTTGATTAAGACCGGGTTGGCGGCGATCATTTCGCCGAAGCGCTCGGATGCTCCGCACAACTCGACCAGCGCCGAAAGGCGTGCGAGCGACACCTCCACCTCCGCCTGCGATTTATCCAGAGAAGATGCCACGCGCCAGATGAGCATCAACGCCCGTCGCGGATTAAGAGAGCCACCCGCCGATTCCTGAAGCAGCCTGGTCAGCTCCTCCGCCTTCATGCCCTTGGCAGCGGGCCCCGAAGGGGCCAGACGCGCGGCGAAGACTTCGGCGGCCGAAGAGGCGGCGTGTATGAGAGCCTCTTCGGCCGGCTCAAGCTGCTGCGCGGAGGATGAAGTTGCAGATGAAGTGTGTGAAGCCGGAGGCTTAGGGTAAGCTTCTAGCTCTTCCGCTCCAGACTGACTTTCACAGGCCGCTCCTTCACCCGCAACGGCATCGCTTTCATGCGCCGCTTCGACAAAGACGCGGTCATAGGCTTTGCAGACATTTCGCGTGTGCGTTGCGAGCGTCCGGTTGAATCTTTCGACGGCGTCTGCGCCGTCAAAGCTCATGCGACGCGCTACGAGCAGCCTGCGCGACGGGTCTTCGGGCACGGTGTGGGTCTGTAGCCCCTGCTCCATTTGCAGGCGGTGCTCAAGCGTGCGAAGGAAGACGTAGGCGTCGAAAAGCTCCGTGCGCTCGCGCTCCGTGATGAGGTGCCGGTCGGCAAGGCGTCCCAGGCTTATAAGCGTGTGCGGCGCTCTGAGCCAGTCGTCCAGCCCGCCCAGGGCCAGTTGCAGGGCCTGCGCTATGAACTCTATCTCTCGTATGCCGCCGCGTCCCAGCTTGACGTTGAAGCCGCGCCCGCTTGCGCCGTGATGACGGTCAATCTTCTGCTTGGCCAATCGAACGTTGGCCAGAGCGCGAGAGACGGTTTCGTCCGTGCGGTAGA
>DASVVZ010000141.1:0-4041 GCA_036389875.1 Pyrinomonadaceae bacterium | reverse complement strand
CTACGAGATTCGCAAAGGGAATTACGACGATGTGGTGCTGGACGGACTGCATTTCGGCGCGGCCGACTTGAAGAGCGGTCGCACAATCTTCATAGACCAGAGGGCGGACGAGCGCCAGCGCCAGGCGCTCAAGGTGATAGCCATGCGCGTCATAGTTCGCACGCCTGCCGAAGAGGTTGAAGCACGCGCCAAAGAATACGAGGCCAGCACGCGCTTTACGCGCATCGAGCAATCCTACGGCGGAGACAGCAATCATCTGAAGGTAGAAGGCGTAGGCGAATTCTCCGCGCGCTACATCATGGGACTGGATAAGCGGCAGCCTGTCGTGGTGCGCAACAACACTACGTGGCGGATACTGGATGCCATCAAGGCAAAGACTACTGGCTATCGCGTTGAGGTGGGCCGCGACCGCATGGATGTCAGAGACACTAACAGCAACCAGGGCGAATTCGAATACACGGACAGGATGGATTTCGGCGCACCCGCGCGCTGGAACTGCGGCGCTTGCGCCAACGAAAAGGCGCAAAGTGATTCGGGCGAACGTATGTGCGGACAATAGAAGAGGGAGAAAGAGTTTTTATGACGCTTATCGATCTGCTTATTCTGCTTCTCATCTCGGGGCTTTGCGGCTCGCTCGGTCAGGCCATCAGTGGTTATTCGCGCGGCGGCTGCCTGGTCTCGATTGCGCTCGGGTTCATAGGCGCGCTCATAGGCATGTGGATAGCTCGCCAGATGGGGCTGCCGGAACTCTTTACGATTCCAATCGGCGGCACGCGCTTCCCTATCATCTGGTCAATCATAGGCTCTGCCATCTTCGTCGCCATTATCAGCCTGATTGCCCGAAGCAGAGCGTGAGCGAAATGACGAGTAAATCGTAGATAGAAAAACGGGTTCCTGCTATCTATCATTCACTCGTCATTTGCCCCGATTTCGGTTACACTCGCTTAAATTTTCCAAGCGCTCTTCCGGTTTTTGATTTGTAGTGAGCAGGCGCGACCGGCTCTTGTTTTTGAGGGGCCGAAGCGTTGGCGTTGAGCTTTCTTTTTATGACTGCTGGCGGAATAAAATCATCTAATGGACGCGCCGCGCCGGACCTTTCGGAGTTTCGCAGGCGATATCCCTTGACGGTGGCAAGCTTCGGCTCACTGGACAAGCGTGAGTCGTGGCTCAAAGCCATCTGGGAGACGGATGCGCGATGGCGTCACCAGATGACTCCGTGGGGCGGGCGACAGCCCGCGGAAGAGGTCGTGGTTCAGGGAGCGCCTCCCTCCAGGCTTGAGATCGAAGGCGAGTTCGAGATTATCTATGCCGGGGGTGTGCTCGGGCTTCTGCACGCAGCCGTGATGGCTTCGCGCTACAAGAGGCGCGTGATGGTCTTCGACGCGCAAGGTGTGGGGCAGGCGGGCCGCGCCGTGAATCTCTCGAACGAAGATTTGCAGCAGTTCGAGCGCGCAGGGCTATTCAGCAAAGAAGAGACGGAAAGCGCCGTCGTCAATCGCTATCACTCCGGCTTCGTCAAATTCCATGATGCGGCCTCGCGCGTCAAGACGCCGCCTCTGTGGATGAGCGGAGTGCTCGATGTGGCTCTGGATGCGGACAAGCTGCTGGGGCTCGCCGCATCGAAGATAAAAGCCGCGGCAACCGAATCGGCTCTGATGGACGGCCAGCGTCTTGTGCGCGTCTATGTTGAGCCGCACCGCGTCACGGTTGAGACCGAAGACGCGCGCACCAGGCGCCACAGGTTGTTCGCGGCGCGGCTCTTCGTAGATGCTACGGGCGCTGAATCCAGCGTGGGCCGCCAGCTAAACAGCCATCAGGCGATTACGCACGTCTGTCCGACCGTGGGCACCGTCGCGCGCGGCTTTGTCCGGGGCGATGAGCCGGAGAAGGTGGATTTTCGTGTGGGCGAGATTCTCGTGAGCAACGAGGACGCCTCTGACCATCGCCAGCTAATCTGGGAAGGCCTGGCGGGAAATCCTTCGCGCGACGAGTACACGACATGCCTCTTCTTCTTCGACGCGGTTGATTCGCCCGCGGACAAATCGCTCCTCGCGCTCTTCGAGCGCTATTTCGAGACCGTTTCGCGCTACAAACGCACGGGCGCGCAGTGGCAGGTCAAGCGTCCCGTCTTCGGCTTTCTTCCAAGCTCGCAGCAGCACGGCCTCAGCCAGCAGCGCGTCACCGCCTACGAGCGCGTGATGCTCATAGGGGGCGGCGCTGAGGTGGTTACGAACCCGCTCGCCTTCGGCTTAAGCTCGTTCGTGCGCAACCTGAAGCGCCTGACGCATCTCACGGATTTGGCCCTGAGGGCAGACCTTCTGGACGCCTCTTCGCTCACGGAGATTAACCGCGAGGAGCCCAGGGTCGCGCAAATCTCAAGCCTCGCAGAGTTCCTCAGGCCGACGCCGAAAAGCGCGCCCGCCGCGGTCAACGAGACGCTGAACGCTGTGATGGCCGCGCTGCACGACCTGGACGAGCGTGTGCGCCGGGAGATGTTTCAGAATCGAATGACGTGGGCCACTCTCAAAAATCTGTTGAGCCGCACGGCCAAGCTCTACCCGCGCATCTTCCAGCGCATGCGAGAACACCTGGGCGCACGCGGCACCTTCTGGTGGCTGACGCAGGTGGCCGGAGTCGTGCTTCAGGAGAAGCGAGGCACGCGTCAGCACGCCTTACCCGAAGCCGCATTTTCGTCCGAAGGGCCGACGGAGGAGTTCGCCCGGCATCTTCGCCTCTATAAAAATCAGCAGGGCGCGAGTGGTTAAGAATCACACGCGCCCTGCCGGGTTATTCATCTGTCACGAGGCTCAGATTTGGGCTTCAGCCGCCGCCGGTTCCGCCGCCGCCCGTCGGCGGGTCAGCGTCATTCCCAGTGGTAAGGCCGCCGCCGGTTCCGCCGCCGCCCGTCGGCGGGTCGGCTGTAGAGGTGACTGTTGGGTCTCCATAGCCTTCAACATCGCCGCTTGTGGATGTCTCCGGCTCATCCGGCGTCGGCTCTTGCGTTGATTCTTCGACCATTGTTTACTCTCCTTTATGAACTAGTTACTCTGCGGCTCGGCTGTAAAGGCCGCGCCGAGTTGCTTGATGTAAAGTCGTACGTCTGGACGTTCCGCATAAGAATTGAACGTATCCGGCCTCCATTTTTGTCTAAGCAGCGAGAGAATATTCGCTGCCTGTTTCGTCTGGGCATCGGCAGCGTTCTGTTCTCCCCTGCGCTGGCTGGCTCGCGCGGCAATCAGCCAGGCCCGCCATTCAGACATCTTCTGCCCGCCGCGCGCCAACCGCTCCTGCGCGCGTAAAGCATTTTCCAGCGCGCCCTGGTCGTCTTCGCCCTCATACTTTGCCTCGGCCAGCGCCAGCGTGGCCCCTGCCACAAGCGCCGCATCGCCCGCGCGCGTGGCCATCTCAAGCGCCTCTTCGCAGGCCGCCAGCCCTTCACGCTTCGCCCCCGAGAAGACCTGAGCCAGACCGAGAGTGTATTTGGCCGAAGCCACTACGTTGATGTATTGCGACCCGGCGGCTTCTATAGCCTGCCTGGCCTTGGCTATGGCCTCTGGAAAGCGCCGCTCGCTGAGGGCCATCTGCGCGTAGTTCAGATAGCCGTCGGCCATCAAATACTTATTAATGCTCTCGGGCTTGCTCACCACCTGGAAGACTTTATCGAACGCCGCTTTTGCATCTGCGTAACGACCCAGCCGCCAGTACAGATTGCCCCGGTTGTGCTGGTTGTAAGTCATATTCAGTCGGCTGTTCTGCTGCTTGTAGATGCGATATATCTGGTCGTAATAATCAAGCGCTTCGGGCAGATTTTCCTGCTCGGACAGTACGGTCGCTATCTCTCCGTAGGTGAAAGCCTTTTCGGATGCGCTGTTGGACTGCTCGTCCAGCTTTAGCTTCTGGTCGAAAGCTTCAAGCGCCGCCTCGTATTCTCCCTTCTGGCGGCGCGCGCGGCCAATGTTGACAAAACAGGTGGCTATGTAGCGACGATAATTCCCCTGCTCGAAGAAGGACTTGGCCTGGTTCGTAAAGGAGAGCCCCTCG
>DASVVZ010000140.1:0-6775 GCA_036389875.1 Pyrinomonadaceae bacterium | reverse complement strand
TTGATTGTCTTGAAGCCCTTGTGACGCGCAATCTGTAGCACTACGCGACCGAGCGTAGAGCCCGCGGCCGTTTGCAGGAGCCACTCGTCGGGCTGAAGCGCAAGCTCTTCGACCGTCATAATCCAGGCCGTCAGTGGGTTGACCACGAATTGCGCTGCCGTCTGGTCTGAGATGCTGTCGGGCACAGGGATGAGCTGCGTGCTTTCGGCCAGCAGGTATTCAGCCCACGTGCCCGCGATGCCCAGTGGAATCACGCGCTGGCCCACATGGAAATTCCTGACGCCTTCACCCAGGGCTGCCACTTCGCCCATGCCTTCCAGGCCGGGCGTCGCCGGAAGCTTCGGAAGCACTCCGTAAAGCCCGCGCACCGTCAGCAGGTCGGAAGGATTTATGGAGCGCACGCGCATCCTGACCAGCACCTGATTAGCTCCGGGCTCGGGCTGCTCCACATTCTCTACGCGCAATTGCTCCGACGGATTTCCGAACTCATGAAATCTTACGCTCTTCATTCTCTGTCTCTCCGGCAATCTATAAGAATCAATAAAGTCTGGCTTTAAGGGGCAGAATGCTTTTGAGCCTCCGCTCCTTCCAGAAACGAGAGGATGACACGGGCCGACTCTTCCAGCTTATCCGTCATGAACCTGTGGCCTGCGTCGCCTATCAAAACCAGTTCTGCGCGAGGGATGACGCGCGCGAGTATGCGGCCATTCTCGGTCGGAATCAACCGGTCGCTGTCGCCGTGCAGCACTAGCGTCGGCACGGATAAAGTTTTCAGGCGGCCGTATGAGCCTTCCCATGAGATGATGGCCTGAAGCTGCGCCTGGTAGCTCTCTCTTTTCAGAGGCGAGCGAAGCGTCACGGCCAGGTCTTCCTCAATCAGTGAGCGCGGCGTGGAAGGATGATAGTTATAGGGCGCGGTCATCCGGAATCCTTCTTCGCGGGTCTTCACCCCCCTGGCCTCAAGCGCCGTCAGGACTTCGGGCGCGGCCCACACGACCTGGCTTCCTCCGCAGGCGGTTGACGCAAGCACGAGCCTTCGTACCCTCTCCGAATAGCGTAGCGCAAACTCCTGCGCTATGAAGCCGCCCATCGAGAAGCCAAAGACATGTGCTCTCTCAACACCTGCGGCGTCCATGACGGCTGCCGCATCCTTTGCCATTGTCGCTATTGAGTAGGGCCCTGCGTGAGGGTCGCTCCGGCCTACGCCGCGATTGTCGAAGAAGATAGTCCTGAAGCGCGCCGCGAACTTAGGCAGCAGGCGGTACCACATGTCCGATGCAGACCCCAGCCCCATGATGAGCAGCAGCGGCTCGCCCTCGCCGCCCTCGTCCCAGTAAATCCTAGTCCCCTCGCTCTCTACGTATGGCATGTAGATGTCCCATTAAAGAGAAGGAGAGCCCCCGAACTTTAAGCAGAGGCTCTCCCTGAAAGATGTTTCACTGTAACACAGTGCTTTAAAAATTGAGACGCACGCCGAACCGCTTCCGGCCTGTACGGCGCTGCCGAAGGTAGACCTAAAAGTAGACGGAGAGACGCCGCAAAGCTGTATACGCGAGAAGGCTTATGAAGATTTAAGTTGAAGAGGCTTTGCGCTTCTTGCGCAGTCTGGAAAGCTGCCCGCGTGAGATTCTATCCATCACGGACAGATAATTTTCAGGCGAGGCCCTGTGTATCACGTCTATGATGCGAGCGTCCCTGCCCACGAGTATGCGTTTGGAGCGGCGTTTGATGCCGCGTATTATCTGGCGCGCGGCCTCTTCCGAAGTGGTCTTGGAAACCTTCGTGTGAAACTTGACGCTCTCTTCCTTTGCCGCCACGCCGGCACCTGCCGCGAGCCGACCGCTCCGCGCGATGTTCGTCGCCACGCCCCCGGGGTGAACGCATGAGACGGCAATGCCTGTATCCTGTAACTCGTGACGCAGGGCTTCGGTGAATCCGCGCACGGCAAATTTGCTGGCGCTGTAGGCGGCGTTGCCCGGCGGCGCAATCATCCCGAAGACGCTAGACACGTTTATGATGTGCGCCGCAGGCTGCTCCTTGAGGACGGGCAGGAAAAGCTTCACGCCGTAGACGGTTCCCCAGAAGTTGATGCTCATCAGCCACTCGAAATCTTCAATAGAGACCTCTTCAACGTCGCCAAAGAGCGAAACGCCGGCGTTGTTAATCAGGTGCGTGACTCTGCCGTGCTCGGCCAGCACATCCCTGACAAAGGCTCGCATGGCTTCGTAATCCGCGACGCTCAGGACGTGCGCGGAGACTCGCGCGCCCGAAGGAGCAAGCATTCGCGCCGTCTCTTCCAGCGCTTCGCCGTTGAGGTCTGCGATTGCCAGGCCCGCTATCTTCTCAGCCGCGAGCTGAAGGCTGAGCTCGCGGCCTATGCCGCTCCCTGCGCCCGTCACTACGGCTATGCTCTCCTGGGTCAGGCTCATAGAAGTTGGAATAAATGGTCGTGCGAAAGAGTCGCGGGCTGCGAGTTCCGCCACATCAACAAACCTGCACTGTTAGGCTTAGGCTGAATCGCCAGTTCCTGGGCTTCACCAGCGCACGTGGTCTCCTGTAATAACCACACCGCGCTCTCAGTTTCCCGATGATGTAATAGCACCTGACGTGGTTTGTCAAATAGATTGGCCTTGGGGGCGGCCCGTCTTGAGACTTTACAAAACTTTACATACGGTTTGCATAAACTTTACCGAACATTTCCGGCCTCGTGCGTCTAACTCAATTAAGCAAGTAGCCTCGGAGGGCATTTGAAATCCTGTGAGTCTTAAAATTTAGAAGGGGAGAAGAGTGATGAAATTAAACGGAAGAAAGAAATGGGGCCTCGTTGTAGCTCTGGCGGCAGTTCTGCTGGCGGCAATCGCGGGCTTTGCTCAGGAAGGGCCGCGTCCGGGCGGGCCGGGCGGGCCGCGTGGTGAAAGAGGCATCGGGCCGGGCGGTCCCGAAGGGCGCAGAGGCCCTGGCGGCCCCCTGGGGATTCTGCGAGGGCTGGAACTGACGGAGGCCCAGAGGGCGCAGGTCAAGCAGATAGTGGACAACTTCGAGGCCAGCACAAAAGAGCTGCGCGAGAAGATGCGAAGCCTTCGCGGAGGCGAAGGTGATGCGTTTAACGGCACCTTTGACGAAGCGGCCGTACGCGCGCAGGCACAGGCGCGCGCGCAGGTGCAGGTGGAGTTGGAAGTCGCACATGCTCGCATGGCTTCTCAGGTCTACAACGTGCTGACTGCCGAGCAGAAGGCAAAGCTGGCCGAGCGGCGACAGCAGTTCGAGCAGCGACGCCGCGAGCGCGACGCGGAGCGCGGCTCAACGCCCGACAGCAATTAATAGACTTCGGGCCAGTGGTTCGCACCGGCAGCTTTTTACACGGCACTGCTTTATGAAGCGGGGCGCTTTTTTGAGGTCTCAAAGCGCCTCGCTTCTGTCTTTCCTCGATTTATGGAATACGTAGAAAACTTTCCTGCATACGCCGAAGGTGCGGGCGAAGCGGAAGAGACGCCTGCGGCTTCCGATTATGATTTGGCGCAGAGTGCCGCCGCAGGCGACATGCACGCCTTCGAGCAGCTTTATGTCAAATATAACAGGCGCGTCTTCGGCCTATGCCTTCGCATGATGCAGTCGCACCCGGAAGCCGAAGACCTCACGCAGGAGATTTTCATCACGCTCTTTGCGAAGCTCGGCACCTTTCGCGGCGAGGCAGCTTTCGCAACCTGGCTGCACCGCCTGACGGTCAATCACGTGCTCATGCACTTTCGCAAAGGAAGAGTCAGAAGAGAGCGAGTCACGGAAGACGGCGAGACGCCCATAGAGATAGTTTCGGGCACTGCGAATCCTGACCGCATGGCCATACTCGACCGCATCACGCTGGATTCCGCCATAGCACAACTCCCGCCCGGCTATCGCCTTGTCTTCATCATGCACGAAGTGGAAGGGCGCGAGCATCACGAGATAGCCGAGATGCTCGGCTGCTCGATAGGCACCTCCAAGTCACAGCTGCACAAGGCCCGCATGAAGCTGCGCCGGTTGCTGCGCTCCGACCGTAAGCGCAAACCGAATCAGACCTCTCTTTGAAATATCACACCGTTCCGCAGTTAGATGCCGTCTGCCTCCGGATGGTAAATTGGCTGTATGAGATTGTGGACAATCCACCCGCGATACCTCGACGTGAAGGGGCTATTGGCCGCATGGCGTGAGGGGCTGCTCGCGCAGAAGGTGCTCGAAGACAGAACCAGGGGATATAGAAACCATCCGCAGCTAAAGAGATTCAAAGAGTGCGGACAGCCCCTAGGCGCTATCGCGAGCTACCTGCGCGAACTTCATAGCGAGGCGCAGAGACGCGGCTACCGCTTCAGCCAAGATAAGATCAACCCTGCCACCTTTGCGGGCACGATAAACTGCACGCGCGGCCAGCTACTCTACGAGTGGAATCATCTGAAACGGAAGCTACGGCTAAGGGACAAAGCGAAGCACGCGGAATTTGAGCAGCTAAAAGAGCCCGAGCCGCACCCCCTCTTCAACATCATAGAAGGCGACGTAGAAGACTGGGAGATAATCTGAGACATTACCCGCCGGGGGCTTGATTACTGTCTCAAAGGGGCGCGCTCCCCGGCCCGGAATTAGCAACCCCCGCTTGAGAAGTCCGGCTCTCTACGTGCTAATACCGCCGCTGCCCTAACTAAGAATCACTACTTCAGGTAAACTAGCCGTAGAGCGGCTGTGGTACTAATCCCCCCGGTTAGATACCACAGGACTGCGTATTACTAATGCAGGTAATAGCCTAGCAGTTCATTCCTGTAGAGCTGAAGATTAAATTGCAGCAAAGAAAGAGAGATAATCATGCAGCAAAATAAGATCGTTTTGACGGAATACCCGGAAAATGGTTGGGTTCGGGGGTATTTTGAAACTATCGAGTCAGATGTATTAGGCGGCACCCGCTCATCCGGCGGCTATTGGAAAAATACCGATTTCTTACGGCTAAGGGATACGGCTCTACATGTCCTAAACCCTGGGCCGGGACAGGTGATTCTAGATGTTGGCACGGCAAACGGAGCAACGATGGTGTACTGCGGCCTGCAAGGCGCGGAAGTCTACGGGCAGGACCTGGATGAGAATATGGTGGTCGCCGCCAACAAGCTCCTGAAGCAGTTCAATCTTAAAGGGGAAGCGGTGTGTGGCGATGCAGTCGAATTAAAATTTCCAGACAACCACTTTGACGGAGTCATATCCAGCGATTTCTTTGAACACATTACCCATGAGACAAAGGTCAGTGTGCTGCGGGAAATGCTACGGGTTCTTAAACCTGGAAAGGTGGCGGTAATTAAAACTCCTAACCTGTCTTATTTGAAGATGGCTCTGTATTACAAGCGGTTGCGCACCGTACTCAAGTTGGGTAATCCGTTTAAGATTGTCATACCGCACACGCCGGGCACGGATGACCCACAGCACATAGGTCTGGTGACGCGCTGGGAATTAACCAAGTGCCTCTATCAGGCCGGCTTTATGAATTATCAGTTTTTCTATGCTCCACTCTGGAGATTCGGGCTTTCAAGATTCATGGAGAGCATCTCAACGGAGATTCCTGTTTTACGAGACATCTTTTGCGAAGATGTATTTTGTGTGGCAAGGAAGCCCATTACGCTGTCTCACTTTCCGGATTAGGAGCTGTCCCGACAGAGCTTGGATAAAAGACCGGTCACTAACATTAACGGCTGGCCGCGGCCTGACAACTTATTCAACCGGAGCGCGAGTAGCACTGCTTTCATGCGCAAGACCCGGATGGTTTCGACGTTGCGTGCGAGCCCGGTTAATTCCGGCGCTAACTGTATGGAGGGAACTTGTGGATACAAGCTGCCAATCTTGCGGCGCGATAATAGATATCCCCTACTTCCTGTTGGGAGCGGCAATCACCTGCGACAAATGCAAAGCCCACACCATCCCGAAGGCGCTGCCCGGCTCGCGCCCCGCTGATACAGGCTATGAGATTACATTCGCGGATTTCCACCGGCTCTTATTATATCCGGGGCATAGGCCGTCTATTGCCCGATTGATACGTGAGTGGTTCGGGCATGAGGTAGAGGCGCATGGCGACTCGGTTCGTATCCTAGCACGCGACGGTAATGACGTAGACCCTTTAGCTTTGCACCGGCAGATTCAGGGCGACGAGTCCAGGCAATCTGCGCTATACCGGGAGGCCATGACGCTATGGCATTGAGCTACAAGTGAGCAACAGGCACTTAACAACTCATTCAACCGGGGCGGACCCGCCCCGGTTGTCATCGTCACATTGAATGCCGCTTGCTGATGCTTCTCGTGCGCGTTTAATTCGGGCGCTATCTTGCCTGATAAATAAGGACTCTCTTGCGTCGCCCCAGCCCGAATAACCAGCCTCCGAGCGCTCCTATGCCCGCCCCCAGCGATACTCCGCCTATAGTGTAGATTTCACCGTCGTCAATGTTGGGTGAATTCCTTGCCGCGCCTATTCCGCCGCCGACGGCTGCGCCTACGCCCGCACCTATCAAGGCGTATTTAGCCTTCTCGGCTTTTCGTCTCAAATGATAGACCTCAGATATATCATCCCTGTTTAGAGTTTCAGTCTTATTGTTTTTGCCCTTTATGCTCAGCGTAGTGTCGGTCACGCTCGCTAACTTGCCACGCAACGTCTCCCCGCTTTTCAATTTGATGTTAAGCTCGGCTCCTTCGGGCACAGCCTTTATCGAGCCCCATTCCCCGGGTGTGGTTGATTGCCGGGCCCTGGCGACAGGCGAGTAGATTAGAGCAATCG
>DASVVZ010000139.1:0-7412 GCA_036389875.1 Pyrinomonadaceae bacterium | reverse complement strand
AATAAGGTAGGGGCTGGCTTCACACAGCCCCCTACCGCCCCGCATTCGATCCATTGGCCGCTTCATAGCTGTTTCTTTATTCTCATTTTTCCCGGCAAAATCCCTCCCGGAGCTTGCTGAATGAATGCTCATTCAGTATGATAGGCGTCCTCGTACGATCCCCTGACAGGAGAGGTTACACTCATTTATGTTTCGGATTGAAAAGGCTGCGGTGCTGGGCGCGGGCACTATGGGAGCGCAGATTGCCGCGCATCTGGCGAACGCAAACATCCCAACCATATTGCTTGACATAGTTCCCCGCGAGGTCTCGCCCGAAGAAGAGAAGAAGGGCCTCGGCCTGGAATCGAAAGAGGTGCGCAGCCGGATCGCGCGCTCCGGGCTTGAGGCTGCCAGGAAGGCCAAGCCCGCGGCCTTCTTCACCGAGGACGCTGCTCAACTGGTGACGGTCGGAAACTTTGACGACGACATGTCGAAGTTGAAGGACTGCGACCTCATCATAGAGGCCGTGGTGGAGAATCTGGACATCAAGCGCAGCCTGTTCGAGCGCGTAGAGCAGCACCGCCGTCCCGGCTCAATCGTAGCTTCGAACACGAGCGGCATCCCGATTCATCTTCTGGCCGAAGGCCGTTCCGATGATTTCCGCGCGCACTTCCTGGGCGTGCATTTCTTCAACCCGCCCAGATACCTGCACCTGGTTGAGATAATCCGCACAGAGTGGACAAAGCCCGAAGTCTCCTGCGCGATGTTCGGTTTTCTGGACAGCCGCCTGGGCAAGGGCGTCGTGCCCGCCAAAGACCGCCCGAACTTTATAGCCAACCGCATTGGCACCTTCGGCGCGCTCGTCACCATCAAGACGATGCTCGAAGACGGCTACACGATTGAGGAAGTCGACAAGATTACGGGGCAGTCGGTCGGGCGACCCAAGACGGCTACCTTCCGCACCTTTGACCTTGTGGGCCTGGATGTCTTCGGCCACGTAGTGAAGAACCTTTACGAGAATCTGCCGGAAGACGAGGAGCGAGATGTCTTTATCGCGCCGGAATTTCTAGCGCAGATGATTGGACGCGGCTGGCTGGGCAACAAGACCAAAGGCGGCTTCTATAAGAGGCAGAAGGGCGAGGGAGAGAAGCAGGAGATTTGGACTCTGGACGTGGCGTCGCTCGAATACCGCCCGGCCGGAAAAGTTAAGCTGCCCGCGCTCGACATGGCGAAGAACATAGAGAATTTGCCTGAGCGCATACGCGCGCTCACCTGGGGCAAAGACCGCGTCGGAGCTTTCCTATGGAAGACCGCTTCGCGCACTTTTCGCTATGCGGCCAACCGCATCCCCGAGATAGCTGACACGATTGTCGAAGTTGACCGCGCTCTGAAATGGGGCTTCGGTTGGGAGCAGGGAGTCTTTGAAACCTGGGACGCCATCGGCCTGGAAAAGTCTGTGGAGCGCATGCGGGCCGAAGGCCAGCCCGTACCTGCTAACGTGGAGCGAATGCTTGAAGCCGGAGCGACCACGTTCTACAAGACCGAGAACGGCCAGAGGTTCTATTTCGACTTCGCTTCCGGCGAGTACGTTCCTGAGGGAGACCGCGCGGGCGTCATCGTTCTCAAATCGGTCAAGGAGCGCACGGGCGTAATTAAGAAGAATAGCGGGGCGAGCCTGATTGATCTGGGCGACGGCGTGGCCTGCCTAGAGTTTCATTCAAAGATGAATGCCATAGGCGGCGACACGCTCCAGATGATTAAGTTCGCCATAACCGAGGTCGAGAAGAACTTCGAAGGACTGGTCATAGGCAATCAGGGAACCAACTTTTCCGTAGGCGCGAACCTGATGCTGCTCCTTCTGGAAGCGCAGGAAGAGAACTGGGAAGACATAGACATGTCCATACGCGCTTTCCAGAACTCAGTCATGAGCCTGCGCTATTCTGCCAAGCCCGTGGTGGTCGCGCCCTTTCAGATGACCTTCGGCGGAGGCTGCGAGATGGTGCTGCACGCAGACCGCGCGCGGGCCGCCGCAGAGACCTACATAGGATTGGTAGAAGTCGGCGTCGGGCTCATCCCGGCCGGGGCGGGTACGAAGGAGATGCTCGTGCGCGCCATGGATTCGATTCCGAAGAATGTTACGGACGCAGACCCATTCCCCTTCATCAAACGAATCTTCGAGACGATTGCGATGGCGAAGGTGGCCACCTCTGCTGAAGAGGCCCGCGCCTTCGGGTTCCTGAATGAGGATGACACGGTCTCTATGAATAGTGACCGATTGATCGCCGACGCAAAGCAGGAGGTGCTGGCGCTGGCTTCCACCGGATACGTGGAGCCGCAGCCGCGCACGGACATTCTGGCGCTCGGACAGTCTGCGCTCACAACTATCAAGCTCGGCATTCACCAGATGAAGCGCGGCGGCTTCATCTCTGATTACGACGCGGTCATCGGAGAGCGCCTCGCGCGCATCTTAACAGGCGGCGATCTTAATCATCCGACCAGAGTGTCGGAGCAGTATCTTTTAGACCTTGAGCGCGAAGCGTTCCTTTCCCTGTGCGGCGAGCGCAAGACACAGGAGCGCATAGGCCACATGCTCAAGACCGGCAAACCGTTAAGAAATTAGTCTGGACTGAGGGTAAATGATGAGAGAAGCAGTTGTTGTGTCAGCCGTGAGGACGGCTGTGGGGCGCGCGCCTAAGGGAACCCTGAAGGATACGCGGCCCGACGAGATGGGCGCGGCGGCGATTCGCGAGGCCATGGCACGGGTCGAGGGATTAAAGCCCGAGGATATTGAAGACGTGGTGATGGGCTGCGCCATGCCTGAGGCGGAGCAGGGGATGAACGTGGCCCGCGTGGCCGCGATTCGCGCGGGGCTTCCTGTGGAAACCTCCGCTATGACCATCAACCGCTTCTGCTCTTCGGGCCTGCAATCAATCGCTATTGTGGCGGACAGAATCCGCGCGGGCGGAATCGACGCCGCCATCGCGGGCGGCCTCGAGACGATGTCCATGATTCCCATGGGCGGGCACACCATTCGCCCGAATCCCTACCTGGTTGACCATTACCCGGACTTCTATCTGAACATGGGGCTGGCCACAGAGAACGTCGCGCGCAAGTACGAGATTTCGCGCGAGGAGCAGGACGCCTTCGCCGCACGCTCGCACGAGCTGGCCGCGCGCGCCATAGACGAGGGCAAGTTCACGGACGAGGTTGTGCCGCTCACCGTGGCCTTCGAAGAACTGGACGAGAAGGGACGTAAGCAGCGCCGTGAAGTTGTCTTTCAGGAGGACGAGGGCGTCAGGCGCGACACCAGCGTCGAAGTGCTGGCGAAACTGAAGCCCGCCTTTCATGCTAAAGGAACCATCACGGCCGGCAATGCTTCGCAGATGTCGGACGGCGCGGCGGCCGTCGTTCTAATGTCAGAGGAGCGTGCGCGCGAAATCGGGGCGAAGCCGCTGGCGCGCTTCGTGGCCTACGCGACGGCCGGATGCCCGCCCGAAGAGATGGGCATAGGCCCCGTCTTCGCCATCCCCAAAGCCCTGAAGCTGGCCGGGCTCACCCTGGATCAGATTGATGTCATAGAGCTCAATGAAGCCTTCGCCGCGCAGAGCCTCGCCGTCATTAAAGAGCTTGGCCTGGACGCAGATAAGGTGAACGTCAACGGCGGCGCAATCGCGCTCGGGCACCCACTGGGCTGCACCGGAGCGAAGCTGACGGCGAGCATCCTGCGCGAGCTTGAGCGCAGAGACGGGCGCTACGGAATGGTCACCATGTGCGTGGGCGGCGGCATGGGCGCAGCCGGAATCTTTGAAAGAATGTAAATAGCTGATTGCTTACCTGAAAGGAGCAAACCTTATGGCAGCCGTAGTCGAAGATAAACAGATTATTAAGGGCGGGAGCTTTTTGATTGAAGAGGTGCGGCCTGAGCAGGTCTTCACGCCGGAGGATTTCACAGAAGAGCATCACATGATTGCCGAGACGACCCGGCAGTTTATGGACAACGAGGTCAATCCGCGCCTCGAAGAGCTTGAGAATCACGACTGGAAGCTAGCGCGAGAGCTTGTGCAGAAGGGAGCCGAGCTTGGCCTTATCAGCGTCAACGTGCCGGAAGAGTACGGCGGTCTTGCCCTGGATCAGACGAGCGGCGCGCTGGTGGGCGAAAATCTTGGCCGCGTTGCCTCGTTCGCCACGACTATGGGCGCGCAGAGCGGCATAGGCTTGCTGCCGATTCTCTACTACGGCACGGAAGAGGCGAAGAAGAAGTACATCCCGAAGATTATCACGGGCGAGCTAATCACGGCTTATGCGCTGACTGAAGCCGGTTCCGGCTCGGACGCGCTGGCCGCCAAAGCCACCGCGCGCTTGAGCGAGGACCGCACGCACTACATCTTGAACGGCGAGAAGATGTGGATCACCAACGGCGGCTTCGCTGACGTTTTCGTGGTCTTCGCCAAAGTGGACGGCGATAAGTTCACGGGCTTTATTATTGAAAGACAGGATGGCCTGACCTCCGGCGCGGACGAGCACAAGATGGGCATCAAGGGCTCTTCGACGACCGCGCTTGTGCTTCAGGATGTCAAAGCGCCTCTTGAGAATGTGCTGGGCGAAATCGGCAAGGGGCACAAGATAGCCTTCAACATCCTGAACATAGGGCGCTTCAAACTGGGCGCGATGTGCTGCGGCGGCATGAAGCTCATGATCTCCGACGCCGTCTCTTATGCCAACGAGCGTCACCAGTTCGGCAAGCCCATCTCGTCCTTCGGCGCAATCAAGCACAAGCTGGCCGAGATGGCCGTCAAGACATGGGTCGGAGAATCCATGACCTATCGCGCGCTCGGGCTCATAGAGTCGGCCATTGAAGCCACGGCCGACGCGTCTGACCCGGAATCCAAGCTGCGGGCGATCGAAGAGTACGCGGCCGAATGCTCCATCATCAAAGTCGCGCTCTCGGAGTATTGCGGCTATGTCGCGGACGAGATGGTGCAGATTTACGGCGGCTACGGTTATTCGGCCGACTATCCTGCGGAGCGCGCCTACAGGGATTCGCGCATCAACCGCATCTTCGAGGGGACGAACGAAATCAACCGCATGCTCATTCCGGGCATGCTCATGAAGCGCGCAATGACGGGCCAGCTCGCTCTGCTGCCCGCCGCGCAGAAGCTCATGGAAGAGGTTCTGTCGCCTTCCATGTCCAGCTTTGATGAGGACGAAGAGCTGCTGGCGACCGAGATGAAGCTGGCGCGCAATTCCAAGAAAGTCGCGCTGATGACGCTCGGCACGGCCGCGCAGAAGTACATGATGGGGCTCGCGGAGCAGCAGGAAATCCTGATCGGCATAGCCGACATCATCATGGACACTTACGCCATGGAGTCCGCAATCCTGCGCGCGCAGAAGCTCGCGGCCGCCAAGGGCGAGGATGCCGCCTCGCGCTACGTAGACATGACGCGCGTCTTCTGTAACGATGCGGTCGAGCGCATAGAAGCCAACGCCAAGAACATGCTGGCGGCCATGAGCGAAGGCGACGAGCTTCGCACCATGCTGGCCGCGCTTCGCCGCTTCACCAAGTGGACGCCCGTCAATACCATCAGCGCGCGCCAGCGCATCGCAGACCAACTGATTCAGGCGAACAAGTACGTCTATTAAAAACAGTCCGGAGAGCCCGTAGAGCGTTTCCACTCTACGGGCTCTCCGGACTCTTTGGACTCCACAGACTCGTCATGCGCATCATTCCCATCTCGGTTCCGACGCCCTTTTACGTGGGGCCTGTGAATTGCTACCTCATAGCGGAAGACCCTGTGACCTTGATTGACACGGGGCCGAAGACGCGCGAGGCCGTGGCGGCCCTTCACGAAGGCTTGCGCCATGCGCGAATACGCCCCTCCGACATTCGCCGCATAGTGCTGACGCACGCCCACGAAGACCACTGCGGGCTGGCCCGGAGCTTGCGCGACGAGGCAAAGGATGCGGAGATACTTGTACACGGCTGGGAGACGGGGCATCGCGTCGGAAGGCTGGAATACGCAGAGCACCGCACGCTTCTGGTGCGAGCCGGTGTGCCAGACGACGAGATAACGGCTATGAAGCGCATGTACGAGGGCGTGCGCGAGCTTGCGGATGCTCTTGCCGACGACGAGTACAGAGAGATTGTGGACGAAGAAGAGCTTGAGTTCGAGACCGGTGCGCTCAGGGTAGTTCACACGCCCGGACACACGCCCGGCTCCTGCTCTTTCTTGAGAGAGGCAGACCGCACGTTGATAGCTGGCGACTGCGTCTTAAAGCGCATCACGCCGAACCCCGTTCTCTCGCCCGACCCCGTGGACCCCGCGCGCCGCTTCCGCTCTCTGGCCGAATACATGGTGAGCCTTGCGCGCATACGCAGCTTCGCGCCGACGCTCGTCTACGGCGGGCACGGCGAGCCCGTCAATGATTACGAAGAGCTTTTTCATCGCTACCTGCGCGCCATACAGGAGCGGCAAACGGAAGTCGTGCGGCTCGTGCCAAAACAGGGCGCGACCGCCTGGGACATCTCACGCGAGATGTTTCCGGGCGCAGGCGACGTGCATCGATTCCTCGCCACCTCGGAAGCGGTCGCGCACCTTGACCTGGCTCAGTCCGAAGGAAAGCTTGTGGTGGAGATAAGCGACGGCCGCGAAGTTTATCGCAAGGCGTAAAAAGTTATTCACTCAAACAGAGAGAGAAGCGGCGGGGTTGTTTGATACAACCTCGCCGCTTCTCTCTCTTTGCCGGTAGCTTAGGCCAGCCTCTTAAGGCATGGTCAGACGGAATCTGTACCAGGTTGATTTCCCGAAGGTCCTCTTTCCCTCATTGTCATAGAGAGCCAGATAGAACTTCAGGTCGTACTCGGCACCCTCTTCCATGTTGAGCGCACTGTAGGGCACGAAGAGCTGCAGGTCGTTGTACTGCGCCGGATCATATTTGGGAGTAAAGAAAACGCGCGCGCTTACCTGACCGTCAGTCGTGGTGTAGTTTCTGTCGGCGGACTTCAGGGGAGTCCCGTCGTCGTAGTAGAAATAAGCAATCATACGGCAACGAACGTCGAGCCCGTACCTGACGGAGAACTTTGCATGCACGCGCATGCCCGTCACCCCATCGACCGTCACGTTATGCACGATTCTTGCGCTCTGAAATGTTGCCTCCGGGTCATCCGGGGCGATCGAGACGGCGGGCAGCGCCCCGTCTCTGCTCAGGCTCTTTTGTTTAAGCTCCGCCGAAGCCGCGGAGGCCTGCGGCAGCGATAATGTGCAGAGAGAAAGTGATATCAGCAGCAACACTGCTGAGGCGAGTTTCTTCATAGTGCTCCTAGGGGTAAAGAGCGGGCCATCAATGGGAGGCCCGCTACTGATTGAAATTTGAGTGGCAAGGTCTGCGGTTAATAGCTGTAAAGTTCTGTGATTGCGCGTGCCACGTCCTGGGAT
>DASVVZ010000138.1:0-5240 GCA_036389875.1 Pyrinomonadaceae bacterium | reverse complement strand
GGCCTCCCAGTTGAGTACTAACGTGACGGGCTGCGTGTTCCCTTCCTCCAAAAGGTTACTGATGAGGAAACGCTTGCCGTCAGGAGAAACGACGTAATTATTCCTCTCGTCCGTGAGGGCCGTCGTGGGGACGCGCGTTCTAAAGAGCGCGACGGGGGTGCCCGTCTCGAAGGAGTCACTCGCAGTAACCGGCACGGCCACGAGGGTTTTGTCCGGAGCTATGTAGAAAAGCTCTTTCCCGTCGCGTCTCCATTGAGGCTGGTCACCGCCCGCCATCGAGACCTGCCACTTACCGCCCGGCCCCGGGAAGCTCTGCACATAGACTTCCGCACGCCCCGATTCGTTAGAGACGTAAGTCACAAACCGCCCATCAGGCGAGAACTGTGCATGGGTTTCGTCGAACTCGCTTTGAAGGAATGGGAAGGGCTGGCGGTCGCCGAAGGTAGGCAGCACCCAGAGGTCGAATCTGGTCTTTGTCCCAGCGTTCATCTCATAGAGGATGAAGCGGCCATCCGGTGACCAATCGTCGGGGAATGCATCGCTAGCGGTCTGCAGGAGTAACTCGTCGTTGCCAGCCCCGCTCGATAATTTGTGGTAGAGCCAGTGTTTGCCGCCCCTGGCTGAGGAGAAAGCGACGCGGCTGCCGTCAGGTGACCAGACCGGCGAGACGTCAGGCTTAGGGTCGAATGTGAACCGCGTTGTTGTCCCGCGCGTAATGTCAATCATCCAGAGATCGGATCCGGCGACATCCTCACGCGGGGCCACCACTCTCTCCCCATCAGGCGAGAATCTTGGCTCGCTGTAAGTGCCCTGAGCGGCGATACTCCCCAGAGTCTTACCGGCACGGTCGAACCAGGTCAAATGGGTTATCTTGGCACTCCCCAACAGGTACGACAGATAACCGTTCGATGAAACTGAAAAAGAGGCGTAAGCGGTTGGCCCGGCATCGGTCGGATAGCTCAAAACACCTTCGGCAACCGTTAGCGGTTCGCCCGACAGTTGCAGTTTGTCGGCGTCGAAAGCCTGCGCCACCAGCGTGTTGTCTCGAACGAAAAGCAGGTGCCCGCCCTTGCCACCTGAGGCGCTCGGCACATAGGCCCCGCGCAGTTTGGTGTTTAAAAGAAACTTAGTCTCCTTTGAATCGAGCGCTCCGACGTAAAGCCCTTCCGAATCCTGCGGGTTGCTGCGCGAGAAATAGATAAAGTGGCGTCCGTCCGGCAGAAACCAGGGCCAGCGGTGAGATGTCTGGCCGCGCGTCTGGTCGAGTTCCGTCACGGGCGAGGCCGCGCCGCCTGCGGCCGAGACTTTATAGAGCGGCTGCGTGACAGTCGGGGCAAACAGTATCGTCCCGTCCGGCCCCCACGCGCCGCCGCGCGCGTCAGTTGATACCTCTGCCAGCGTCTGTGCCGGGCCTCCCGTTGCCTCTATCTTCTTGAGCTTGTTAGCAGCGAAAAAGGCTATGTAGCGGCCGTCCGGTGACCAGAAAGGAAACTTTGCGCCTTCTGTGCCCGAAAGCTGCTGCGCCGCTGTGGAATCAAGTGCTCGTACTATGAGAGTTGTCTCGCCACCCTCGCCGGTGACGACGAAGACTAACCGCCGACCATCGGGCGAGAGGGCAAACGACTCGTCGTAAGTTGTTTTCTCAGGCGGGGCTATGGTGAAGCGAACGACCTCTGCGCGGGGATGCGTCTGACGGAGGTAAAGGGCTGCGAATGTGGCCGCCGCGATGAGAAAAAGCGCCGCCAGTCCCCACGCGACCCATTCGCGCCGGGGTAAGGTTTGCTTAGCCGATGTGACGGAGCTTTCAGCCGTTTCCCTCGGTTGCTCTATTGCCGTCGTACCGCCTGAAATAGTAGAAATAGATTCAAGAGCAAATGCGAGGTCGCGTGCGGTCTGGAATCTGTTGGCGGGTGCTTTTTCCAAGCAGTGCCGCACAATACGCTCCAGTCCAGGCGCGACCTGTTTGTTTGTCAATGAAAGCTCGGGTGGGTCTTCCTTCAGAATCGCGCTGATGGTATCTGCTGGAGTTTCGCCCCGGAAAGCGCGCTTCCCGGCGAGCATCTCGTAGAGAACGCAGCCAAAGGCAAAGATGTCGGTACGGTGGTCAACCCCCCGGCCGCGCACCTGCTCGGGGCTCATGTACCCGATAGTACCCATCACGGTGCCGGGGTCTGTATTAATCTTGCGCGTCGGCAGGTCCGTTGAAAATCCGGCACCGTCGTTCTGCTCACTCAGTTTCGCCAACCCGAAGTCTAAAATCTTCACACGCTCGTCCGAAGTGATGAAGATGTTTTCCGGCTTGAGGTCGCGGTGCACTATCCCTTTCTCGTGGGCAGCCGCTAACCCGCGTGCGACTTGTAACGCATAATCAACAGCCCTGCGGATGGAGAGAACTGAGCCACCCATCTGCTCCCTGAGCGTCTCGCCTTCCAGTAGTTCGGAGACCACATAAGGCGCGCCCTCGTGCGTCTCCACGTCGAAGATAGCTAGTACGTTCGGGTGGTTGAGCGCGCCTGCCGCTTGTGCTTCTTGCTCAAAGCGGCGCAGCCTTTCGGCGTCTGCAGAGAACTCAAACGGCAGTACTTTTATTGCGACGTCGCGGTTTATCTTGGGGTCGTAAGCGCGGTAGACCTCGCCCATCCCGCCCGCGCCGATCTGCGAGCGAATTTCGTAGCGGCCTAATTGGTCACCTGCGGACAGTGGCATTATAAGAACGCGGGTCTGGGGGCCGGGCGTAACTAATAAGGATGATAAGACCGAAACAGTTTAACTGTGTTCGTCCAGCAGCGCTATAGTTTAGACGAGCGGGAGTGCAAAGATAACCTGGCCGCCTCAGGCCGCTCTTACTGCTAAATAGAGTATTCCCGCCGCAGACATAGAAGACGGGTACTTTCTTCTACGCGCGTGAAAGAGAGGATAGATGTTCTGGAGGACCGCCGCGCCAATGAGGCGGAAGGTGAGGCTGAAAGACTCCTGACCTTCCGGCGGCGGCTATTTCGGGAGCGTATCAGGGGCGGCAAGTGACTCTAATGCGAAAGCGACGGCCTGCTTCATTTTCATAGCGCACCCGTGCCCGTAGGCAGGGGTGAAGTCAGCAGGGGCGAGAGCGACGCGCAGTTCGCCGAGGTAGCTTTCGCGGAAGAGGCGGTCCGGAGTCTCTAACTCATAGCCTATCTCTTCGCGCAACGCCTCGGCCGCGCCCGCCAAGCAAGCCGCACGATTCATCTCTCCCCGCTCGAAGGCGAGCGCTGCGAAGCCGTCAAGCGAAAGTGTGATGTAAGACTTTTTCCCGAGCTCGTGAGCAATCCTCAAGGCTTCCACGAAAGATGAGCGCGCAGCCTCGAAGTCGCCCTCCTGGTAGGACACGGCTCCCAGATTAAGCAGATTACTGCAAACGTTCTGTTTATCGTTTGTCTGTCTGCCTAATGCCAGGGCTTCCTCGTAGAGCGAGCGCGCAGCCTCGAAGTTGCCCTCGATGCGCTCCAACTCCCCCAACGTGCTGATGCCTGCGGAGATTAATCTCTTGTCACCCAGATCCCTGCGGATTGCCAAACTCTCTTCAAAGAACGTGCGCGCTCTTTTGAGGTCACCCTGCTCATAGGAAATCACTCCCAGGCCCCTGCTTGCCACAGCGCCGCGCCGTGTATCGCCAGTCTCTTTACTAAGCTGTAAAGCTTCCTCATAAAATTTTCCGGCTGACTGGTAATCGCCCTGCTGACATGCCAGTGAGCCGACTCCGGTCAACGCCTTCGCCCGCACGGACGCGCTGCAATCGCCGCTTCTGCGAAGTGCCTCTTCATACCACCTGCGCCCTTCCGTGTAGTGACCGCGGGTGTTCCAGAAAAAACCTATTGCCCCGGCCAATCGCAACGCCCCTTCCACGTTGTTTGTTACAGACCACTGGAGCGCGGCGCGCAGGTTGTCATGCTCCTCTTCCAGACGCTCATACCACTCCGCCTGACGTGGGCCCGTCAGCTCCGGCTCCGCCCTTTCGGCCAGAGAGCGGAAGAACTCTGCGTGCCGCCTCTGCACCTCGTCGCCCTCTCCGCTCCCCTCCAGCTGTTCCTGCGCGTATTCTCGCACCACTTCCAGCATACGATAGCGAGACTCTCCGTCCGCCTGCTCCTTCTGCACCAGCAGGCTCTTATCCACCAGAGAGGCTATGGCGTCCAGCATCTCAAGCTGTAGGTCTCCCGACGCGCCGCACACCTTTTCCGCCGCTTTCAGCGTAGAGCCTCCGGCGAAGACCGACAGCCGGTTCAGAAGCTTTCTCTCATACTCTTCTAAAAGGTCGTAGCTCCATGAAATCGCGCTCCGCATCGTCTGCTGGCGCGCGGGTAAGTCCCTGGCCCCTCCGGTCAGGAGTTTGAGCCGATTCTCTAATCTGGCGAGGATTGCCTGAGGCTGTAAGACCTTGACGCGCGCGGCCGCGAGTTTAATTGCCAGGGGTAACCCGTCCAGCCTGGAGCAAATCTCCGCGACGGCTTTCGCGTTGTTATCTGCGAGCGCGAAAGTTGGTTTGACTGCCTGTGCGCGCTCGACAAAGAGCGCGACGGCCGCGTATCCCAGTAATTCTTCCGTTGCGGGAAGCTCCTGAGCCGCGGGAAACTCCAGCGGCGGAACATTGAACTCATGCTCGGCCAGTAGGTGCAGAGGCACGCGGCTTGTGACCAGCATCTTCAGCCCGTGAGTGACGGAGAGCAGTTCTTTGACCAGCGTAGCCGCTGCCGTGACCTGCTCGAAATTGTCCAGGACGAGCAGCATCCGACGCTCGCGCAGGAAATCCTTCAAGGTGTCGGCCAGCGGCTTCCCGCCCACCTCCTGCACCCCCAGAGGCTGCGCGATTGACGAAGCGAAGAGCATGGGGTCGCTGACGGGCGCGAGGTCTATGAAGAACACCCCGTCTTCAAACTCCTGAATCATCTCTCTGGCGACGTGCTCAGCCAGCCGCGTCTTGCCCGTGCCGCCGACGCCGGTGAGAGTGACAAGGCGCACGTCATCACGGCCGAGCATCTTTTCTATAGCCGCCGTCTCATCTTCACGCCCGATGAGCGACGTTAGCTCTTCCGAAAGATTGTTCGGATGGCGCTCTTTAGAGAGAAGCGACGCGGTTTCGATAATCGTCGCCGCGCTCTGGGCCGCATCGCTCCTGACGCCTTCCCGGCTCGACTCCGCTCGCGCCGCGGATTCTACGGGAGTCAGGCTGCGCTCAAGCTCGGCCTCAAACTCCCGTCGCTGTT
>DASVVZ010000137.1:0-10608 GCA_036389875.1 Pyrinomonadaceae bacterium | reverse complement strand
TCAGAAGCTCTTGCGGACGGCCCTCGCGCGCATCCTCTACCGCTTCGAAGGCTTCGTAGGCTTCCTCCAAAAGCATAGGCGCGAGCGTCTCGTAGGTCTGCTCGCGATCCCATGGACAACCTTCGGGAGAACGAAGACGCGCCATCAGCGCCACCAAATCATCAAATTTCGCCGGCATAAGTAAAAGTCCCAAGCTCCAGGTTTCAGGTTTGATAAGCAGAGTCTAAAACAGAATGGGGGATGGGCGATAGTAGCCGGGGGATGGTAAAAGAAAATCCAGTTCTCTTTCTCTTACCAACCCCCGGCCCCTAACCCCCATCCCCCATTTTTGTGCTACCATCATGCCATCAAGAGCAATAGGATTTTGATGTATTAAAAAGTCACGCGCCCGAAGCCGGACGGCCCGGCCAGCGGGCGTGTTCCAACAGGGGAAGATATGAGCGAAGAACAACCTCAATTCAAGGTCACAGACCGCCGCCTCTTCAACGCCGACGGCACGCCGCGAGAGATTGCAGCAGAAGAAGAAGCCGGTAGAGGGGCCGCGCGAGATAACGCACAGGGCGAAGCGGCAGACACGGGAGGCGCATCGACGGCACCTGCGGCTTCAGCCGTGAGCGAGCCGGAGAGCGCGACGAGCGCGGATTCCGCCCGCGCGGAGAGCCCGGAAGATTTCGCCGGGCAACCGGATGAAGAGGTAGAGGGAGCGCAAGACCCCGCCAGCTTCGTCAATTTCCTGATGTCCATAGCTTCGAACGCGGCCGCCGCTCTGGGCATGATGGAGCATCCGGTGACGGGCGAGCGCGGCGTTGACTTGCAACTTGGCAAGCACTGGATTGACGTGCTCGGCATGCTTGAGCAGAAGACGCGCGGCAACCTGAGCAGCCAGGAGGAGCGAATACTGGAAGGCTTACTCGCAGACCTTCGAATGCAGTTCGTCTCTCTCTCTCAGCCTTCGCCCTCCGCCAAACAGCGCTTCACGGGCCGCGACATCCTGGGAGGAAAATGAAGCCCTGAGTGACAGGAGTATCTTGAGAGCCCATAGAGAAGAACGCTTTTCGACTCTCAAGACTCTCCTGTCTCTTCGGACTCTTCGGACTCTTTATGCGCCTGACTTTTTTCGGGACGGGAACTTCTACGGGCGTGCCCTCCATCGGATGCGATTGCGAGACGTGCCGCTCGGATGACCCGCGTGATAAGAGGCTGCGCGTCTCCGTGCTGATAGAGCACGCTGGCCAATCTGTGCTCGTGGATACTTCCATAGACTTTCGCCAGCAGGCTTTGCGTCATGGCTTGAAGAGGCTAGACGCGGTTCTCATCACGCACTGCCACATGGATCACGTCTTCGGGCTGGACGACATACGCCCGCTCAATTTTCGCTACGGGGCGCTGGGGCTTTACGCCAACGAGCGCGCCTGGCGGGACATTCGCCGCATCTTCAGCTACGTCTTCGAGCCCTCGCATTTCGGCGGCGGGCTGCCGCAGGTAGTCCCGCACACGGTCTTTCCACTGGCTCCGTTCTGCATAGGCGAACAGATACAGATTACGCCCCTGGAAGTGATACACGGGCGGCTTCCCGTGATGGCCTATCGCTTCAACGACTTCGCCTACGCCACAGACCTGAGCGAGATACCGCCTGCGACTATTGCGGCCATGCGGGGGCTGGATGTGCTGGTGCTGGACTGCCTGCGCTTCAAAGAGCATCCGACGCATCTATGGGTCGACCGGGCGCTCGAATACGTCAGCGAGCTTAAGCCGCGCAGGACGTACCTGACGCACCTGGCGCACGACATCAAACACGCCCGCGACTCAAAGGTTCTACCCGAGGGAGTCGAATTCGCCTACGACGGGCTACAGGTGGAAGGATGAATGGCGCAGTGCGGAATGCAAGAAGTAAAGAACTATTCAGGCTTGAATTATCTTCTCATTCATCATTGCGCCATTCTGACTTCCGACTTGCTCTTTTATGCGTCTTTTTCACGGAACGGATAATGCGAAGATAGCGCGCCCCACGGTTCTGACTTTGGGCGTGTTCGATGGTCTTCACCTGGGGCACCAGCTTGTGATGCGTACGGTGGTCGAGCGCGCCCGCTCCGTCCGGGCAGTCCCGACCGTGATTACCTTTGAGCCTCATCCGCGCGCGGTGCTTCACCCGGAATCCGCCCCGCCGCTTTTGCAGACCTTTGACCAGAAGGTGGAGGCGCTCGGCGTCCTCGGCATAGAGCAGACAATCGTAGTCCACTTTGATAAAGCGTTTGCTGAAGTGCGCGCCGAAGACTTCCTGCGCGATGTGGTACACGAGCGCTTGCAAGCCAGGGAAGTCTATCTGGGAAAGGGCTTCGCGTTCGGGCATAACCGAGAAGGGGATATAGAGCTTCTGAAAAGGGCCAGCCGCGCTCTTGGCTTTCATGCCGACGAGGTGGCGGAGGTGCGGTTGCGGGGGCGTCGCATCAGCTCAAGCCTCATTCGCAAGCTGCTCGTAGAGGGGCGCGTAAATCTGGCGCGCCGCATGCTGGGCCGCCCTTACGGCGTGGAGGGCCGCGTGGTGCGCGGCGCTGAGCGCGGAAGAACCATAGGCTTCCCGACCGCGAACCTGCGTCCGCAGAATCGCGTCATACCGAGGCGCGGCGTTTACGTGACGGCGACGCTGATTGAAGGCGCATGGCGGCGCAGCATAACCAACATAGGCGTGCGCCCTACCTTTGAGAGCGACGCGGAACCTTCGCTGGAAACCTTCGTAATAGACTGGCAGGGAGACCTTTATGGAGATGTGGCGCGCGTCCGGTTTCTTCATCGCCTGCGCGACGAGAAGAAGTTCGACCGCGTGGAAGATTTGAAGCGCCAGATTAATCATGACCTGGGCCGCGCCCTTAGATATTTTGAGACGGGCGGCGTACGGCGCTCGCTTTCGATCATCTAATGAATGATGCTTTTTTCAGAGTCTGAAGCTTTGAGCTAACACTGGCCCTTTCGCCTTCAGGCTCTATATTTTTGGGTTTTTGAGACAGGATCGTGAAGGGTTCAATCTAGTATCCCGGAAGAGCGATGGCGACTACGGAACGTGACGAAGCATTGATTAAGGGCGACGGGCTTGGCGAACATTCTGCGCCCGCCTCTTCCGCATCTTTGCCTGTGCGGTACGGAGGCGCGCCGCTGTACGACGAGCCGCTTGTACTGACGCCCGGCGCGCACGCAGGCCATCTTAAAGATGACGTGGCGACAGGGGGGCATGGCTTGCGCGGCTGGCTGCGCATGTTTCAGATTGCGCGCGTGCTGGGGATGCTTTCGCTCTATCTTTACCTGGACGGCTACGACGTGCGAGCCAACTTCTACCGCCGCATGTACGAGCGCAGGCGAGAGGAAGCCAGGGCGAGCGGCCTGATAGCGCGTTTTCAGCACTGGTCGCGCGAAGTTGACCGCAGAGCCTACGACAGGCTGGTTCGCATCGTTCGTCACATGGTCTTTCGCGGCGCGGAAGGCACGGCGGCGAAAGAGACGAGGCTGGAAAGACAGGCTGTCTGGCTCAAAGACAATCTCATCAAGCTCGGGCCCACTTTCATCAAGATAGGCCAGTCGCTCGGCACGCGCGGGGACCTTCTGCCGCTCGCCTACGTGAAACAGCTCGCGCTGCTGCAAGATCAGGTGCCGCAGTTCCCGACCGCGGAAGCATACGCGCGCATAGAAACGGAGCTCGACAGGACTCTTCAGGAGGCTTACGCGGAGATTGACGCCGCGCCGATCGCGGCGGCCTCGCTCGGGCAGGTCTATCGCGCACGCCTGCACACGGGCGAAGAGGTGGCGGTCAAAGTTCAGCGGCCGAACCTGCCGGAGATCGTCAACTTCGACATAGCCGTGCTTCGACGCATCGTTGCCTTCATCAATCGCTTTCTGCCGGAGGCCAACCGCAACGCCGACTGGGAAGGGATGCTCAGGGAGTTTGCCGAGACCGTCTTTGAAGAGATGGACTACGTGCAGGAGGGTAAGAACGCAGACCGCTTCCGGGAGAACTTCAAGACGTGGCGAGCCATACACGTGCCGCGCATACACTGGTCGCACACGACCACGCGCGTCATCACTATGGAGTTCATACGCGGCACGAAGGTCACGGACATGGATGGTTTGCGCGCCAAGCGATTCTCGCCGCTCAAGGTCAACCGGCTCCTGGTGCGCACCTACCTCAAGCAGCTACTCGAAGACGGCTTCTTTCATGCAGACCCGCACCCGGGCAACCTGCTCGTGACGGACGGGGGGCGCCTAGCCTTCTTCGACTTCGGCATGGCGGGGCGCATCACCCCTCGGCTTCAGGCGATGATGATTAACGCCTTCTTTCACGTCGTCGAGCGAGACATACGCGGCCTCTCTCAGGATTTGATTGACTTGAATTTCCTGAAGCCCGGCGTAGACCCTGAGACGGTGCGCCCCGTGGTCGAAGGGCTCTTTCAGCATTATCTGAATCTCAAGCTCGGTGAAGTGAACTTCAAGGAACTGACGTACGATTTGGCGGAAGTGATGTACGAGTACCCGTTTCGCCTTCCGGCCAACTTCACCTACGTCATACGCGCTCTGATGACGCTCGAAGGCATAGGCATTGTCACAGACCCCGAGTTCAGCTTCTTCGACACGGCCAAGCCCTACGCCAAAGAGTTCATGCTGCGCCGCGAAGGCAAGCACTTCCGCCGGTTGATTCTGGACAAGCTGACGGGCCGCGACGCCGAAGGCCGCGTCGAATGGAGCAAGATGTGGAAGCTCGCGAAGATGGCCGCCAAGATGTACCTGGAAAAAGAGAGATAAGCTTCCTCCGCTATCGCCAAAAGATTGACTTGCCCCCGGTTTTGTCATAAAAGCTAATCTTTCCTGACCCAGGCTTAAAAACCCCCTCCGGCTTTATCACGCATGAAAGCGTAGAACAGTCTCTGCTCGTTCTACCCGGAAGATACGCGTATGAGCACCCGGCACGGAGTCCTTTTACTCGTTCTATCGTCACTGCTTTTTTTAACGACGCCTTCCTGCAAACGCCATCGCGCGCCGGACATCGCCGCGGTTGACCAGATTGACCGCCGCACCAACGTTCCTATGGTTCAACCCATAGCGCGCGACCTCAACCAGATAAAAGAGCGCGGCACGCTCACCGTTCTTGCGCCTTACAACTCGACCAGCTATTTCATATACAAGGGCGAAGCCCTAGGCTATGAGTACGAGCTGCTACAGACCTTTGCCAGAGAGCGCAACCTGGCGCTCAAGATGATTGTCGTCACAGACCGCAAGAGCATCTATTCCCTGCTCAACAAAGGCGACGGGGACATAGCGGCGGGCCGCCTTGTGCCGACGCCCGAAGACGAAGCAAAGGTCTCTTTCACACACGCTCTTTATCGCACGGAGCCTGTGCTGGTGCAGCAGGCGGGCGCGCCGGAAACGGCCGGCCAGGGAACCGAGCAGGTCATCAAGCCCGGCCCCGCAGACGAGTTGCCGGAGATAGACATACAGGCGCGTCTCATCACCAAGCCCGCTCAACTGGCGGGGCAGACCGTCACGCTCCCGCAGCAGTCGCCTTACAAGCGAACGCTCGTAGAGCTGGCCGACAACATCTCAGGCGATATAAACGTGGTCGAGATGGAGGGTGCTATTCAGGACGAGGCGCTGGCTCAAAAGGTGGCCCGTGGAGAAGTTCAATTCACCGTCATGCAGGATAACCTGGCGCAGTTGAAGGAAGCGGAGTTCAAGAACCTGAAGGTAAGGCCGCTGGTCGGGCGCTCGCACAGCGTCACCTGGGCGGTGAGAAACAACTCCAACGAGCTGCTCACGGAGCTTAACAACTGGATAGATGAGAAGAAGAACGGCTCGCTTTTTGACCAGCTCTATAAAAAGTATTTCATTGACCGGCGAAAGTACCTTGAGCGTATGGAGAGCGAGTACCTGACTTCGACTACCGGAAAGCTCTGCCAGTACGACGAACTGCTCAAGCGTTATTCGACGGAGCTTAACTGGGACTGGCGCTTGCTGGCCGCGCAGACATTTCAGGAATCACGATTCAAGCCGGACGCGCGAAGCTGGGCGGGCGCAACCGGCCTGCTGCAACTGATGCCAGCGACGGCCAGGCAGTACGGCGTACACAACTCGCTTAACCCTGAAGAGAACATTCAGGGAGCCGTGCGCTTTCTGAAATGGCTGAACGAATTCTGGATAGACGAGATTCCGGACGATGCCGAGCGGCTGAAATTCATACTCGCCTCTTACAACACGGGCGCAGGCCACGTTCAGGACGCGCAGCGCCTTGCCAAAAAGTACGGGGGCGACCCGAACGTCTGGGCGGACGTTTCCTACTGGCTGTTGCAGAAATCATCGCAGCAGTATTCGACAGACCCTGTGGTGAAGTTCGGTTTCTGTAGGGGACTGGAGCCGGTCAACTACGTCACGCTTATACTGGAACGCTACGACCATTACAAGCAGTTCGTGGCTAACTGACAACTGAGACGGAAGCCGCTTGAGCCGCCTCGTTAATCTCCTTCACGACACGAAGGCCGGAAGCGAGCGCGCCCTGCATCCATGAGGGCTGGCGCGAGGCGTGGTCGCCCGCGAAATGCACGCGGCCTTCCGGCTTTACGATTACGGGCAGGGCCTCCTCGTCAGGGTGAACCCATGCGCCGAGCGACCACTGGTCTTCGCTCCAGCATTTAGAGATGCCTTTTTCGAAGTTGCTGCGCGCTCCGGGGAAGACCCGCTCCATGCGATCAATGGTTACGCGCAGGCGCTCGCTCTCGGCCAGCTTCGTGAGCTTTTCGGAGTTGTCGCCTCTCAGGTAGGTTTGCAGTATGCCGCGCGTGCCAGGCTGGTTGAGAGACGAATCCCAGATCTCAATCGACTGATCGGCGATCGCGTAGCCGTTCGCCTTTTGCTGCTGCCAGAAGCGGCTACGGACTTGCAGAAAGACGCGCGAGGCGGAGTCATGATGCAGCTTCTCTATAATCTGCCGCTTCTGTGAAGAGAACTGCGGCGAGACCCGAACGTTTCTCAGGGTAGAGAACGGTATGGCACAAATCAGGTAATCGCCCGACAGCTTTTCCGTAGAGCCGCCGCGAGAAAACCTCACGCTGACGCTGTTATTGTTCTGCTCGATTCCGACTACGGGCGCATCTTGGATGATTGTCAGTCGCCTGGCAAAGGCCAGAGGCAGGCGGTCGTTGCCGCCCTGAATCTTGAGCCAGTCCCGGCTCTGGCCCAGCTCTATTGTGTTCCTGATTTCGTTTGTGAAGCTCTTCCAGTCGGCCTCGCGGCGCACTCCACTGTTGAGTCTGGTGAAATGCCCTGCGCTCGGGTAAAAGGGCGAAAGCTCAAGCCCGAACTGTTTGATGTACTTCAAGGTCAGGTCGTGCGTAGCATGAATGCGGGTCGCGCCCGCCTCCGCATAGAGATCGTCGGCGAAAGGCTCCCGCAGGGTAAGCACGCGCCCGCCCGCGCGCCTGCGCGCTTCTATGACGGTCACGTCATGCCCGGCCTGCTTAAGCTCATAAGCTGCCACGAGCCCGGCCAGCCCCGCTCCGGCGACTATGATCTTCTTCGCAGGGCCAGCGACTCTTATAGGGCTCTGTACTGCAAGCAGCGCGTCCAGGGGATTGACCGCGAGCGCCCCGGCCGCAAGCAGGCCGCGTTTCAGGAAATCCCTTCGATTGCCGTTCGTCATGATGTCGCTCCAAGCTGAATCAAGAATGTGGGGATAGCTCCGTATCCCCCCTTTGTATCGTGATTAAGCATATCCCGCTCGTCTATGGCAAGGGCCTTGCTTGTTAATGTGAAAAGGACGAAAGTTGTGCCGAAGTAATATGGAAACCGTACATCTGCGCGGGTCTTTCAGCGCCTGAGTGTGCTAATGACATGCAGAAAGAGTACTGGAACAAGTGGGGGCGGCAAGAATTTTTCTATAAAACATCAATCTGGATTAGAAGGAGCAAATATGCGACGAACAATAGCAACTCTCTGCTTACTGGCGGTGGCTGGCATGTGGAGCGCTTGCGGTGGCGACAGTAATACGAATTCCGGCAACACGGCTAATACCGGCAACAGCAACGCCACGCGCAACGGTGTGGTCGAGACCAACAGCAATATGAAGCCGAACACAAACGGCAACACAGTGCCTTCGAATACCGCGGTCGTGACCAACAACAACGGCAACGATAACACCGCGGGCGTCAGGAATGCCAACACCGGCAATTCCAACGGCAGCAATTCCAACAATGCCAACGCCAACAGGAAACCGTAAGATTTCACTGGGCCAGCGCGCTTGATGGGTAGAGCGGTTTCGCTCTACCCCTTGCAATAAAACCTCGGGTACACGAATTGAGGTCGACCGTCATGTAAAAGCATGGCGGTCTCTTTTTATGCGGACGGTAACGGGCGGCGGAATTTCAGAGCGGCACAAGCTCCGTGGTGGTCGCGCGGGATTTCGCTCGTCCCATGTCCTGAGCGTACCGGATGGAGCCGGGCGTATTGTATTTTTCAAGGTAAGCGCGGCTCACGGCCTGCTTGAGCCTCTCGCTTCTGGTGTGAACGGCGCGGACGGGAATCTCCCGGTCAAGCACGTTTATAGCGCCGCGCGGCTCCAGAAGAAAAGTCCTGTACCAGCTCCTGGGCTTAAGGCTCCACGAGCGTACAAAGACGCGGCCTTCGACTACGACTGCCCAGATGCCTATAAAGCGGTGAGGCGCTGTGCCCGCGCGTATGCCTATAATCTTGCCGTCGCGTATAGCCTCAAGCACGTCGCTTGTGAATCGCCGCTTGACCTTCATATCTTTACCTGTAAAGAGAGGCGCCGACGCTACCTTTTCATCAAGTCCAGCACGGCCGAGGTCATGGCCCTGACTCCGGTTCTGATGGTCGGCTCAGGCTGTGGCGCAAAGAGCGGCGAGTGAAGCGACGGGAGCGGCTTCCCCGTGCGTTTACTCTCCTCGACCTTTGAAGCTTCGGCAGCGCCCACCCAGAAGATGACAGCCGGAATCTGATTTCCCTCAAGCCCGAAACGCCCGAAGTCTTCGCCCACCATGGCGGGCGGATAGGCCACTACGTTGTCCGCGCCGAGCGTCTTTGTAAAGAGAGACGAGAGCCGCCCCGTCAACGCCGGGTCGTTGTAGGTGGCAAGTGTGCCTTCCAGCTCATTTACTTTAACGACGGGCGCAAGCTCTGCCGGAAGCCCCGCAGCCTGTGCTGTGCCTGCGGCTATGCGCTCTATGCTGGCCACAATCCTTCGCCGGACTTCCTCTTTGTAAGAGCGAATGGTCAGTTGCAGCTTCACTTCGTCAGGGATGATGTTGTAGCGCGAGCCGCCGTGAACGGAGCCGACCGTGACGACCGCAGGGTCAAGCGGCGAATTCTCGCGGCTGACGATGGTTTGCAGCGCCAGTATGATTTGAGAGGTGAGGACTATAGGGTCTTTGGTGCTTTCGGGCCGCGCACCGTGGCCGCCTATGCCGCGCACAGTGATGTCAACGGAGGTCACGTTGGCCAGCGCATAGCCCGGCGTCATTCCCACCTTTCCCGCTTCAATGTCGGCCTGGTCATGCAGCGCTATGGCGTAATCGGGCTTAGGGATTTTGCTGTAGAGTCCGTCGTCAAGCATGGCCTTTGCCCCGTCGCTGGTCTCTTCGGCGGGCTGTCCGACCAGGACGAGGGTTCCGCGCCACTCCGCTTTAAGCGCCGCCAGCATTCGCGCCGTTCCTATCAAAGAGGTGACGTGTATGTCATGGCCGCAGGCGTGCATCACGCCCACTTCCTGGCCCGCGTCCGTTTTGACACGGACGCGGCTGGCGTAAGGCAGGCCCGTCTTCTCTTCCACGGGCAGCGCGTCCATGTCCGCGCGCACCAGCACGACGGGGCCGTCGCCGTTCTTCATCACAGCGGCCACGCCGTAACCCTTCCACTCGGGCCGCCTGTACCTGCCTATGCGCTCCGTCACCGCGAAGCCGAGCGAGCGAAGCTCCTGCGCGAGCAGTGCGGAAGTCTTAACTTCGTAATGCGACAGCTCCGGCGCAGAGTGCAGAGCCTTGTAGGTAGAGACGAGCGCGGGCAACTCTCGCTCAATCATCGCGTCCAGATTCTTCTCAGCATCAACGCCTGTCACAGGCAGATTGCTGAACAGCAGAATCAGAAAACAGCTCCCGAACAAAGCTCTACGCATCCGGAACTCTCCCTTGATTGAATCAGTTGCTGGGGCGACCCTGTAATAGAAACAGACCAGAGCTTACTTGTCTATGGCATTTATCGTGACTGCGAGAGCGGCTACAGCCTTCCTTTGGTATTCATTCAGCTTCTCTGAAGATTTGCCTATCTTAAATTCTACTTTTTTAGCCTGCGCGAGGCGAAGAAAAACTTCCGTCGGGACTGACACCGTTATATCTTTCCCGGTTTTTTTGCGCCCGTTTGCATCCGTCCGACTTTGCGGCGGGAGCGCCTCTCCCTGATGAACGATCTCCCCATCGGCACTGACGGAGAAGCTAACAGCCTCTTTGGGCTTTTGTCTCGGCACTATAACGAAGCTTACCGTTTGAGGACGCACGAGGGTTCTGCCCGGATAGGTATAAAGTACCTTTATAAAAGACAGATTGGTGCGCGGTGATTCTTCCG
>DASVVZ010000136.1:0-5286 GCA_036389875.1 Pyrinomonadaceae bacterium | reverse complement strand
AGAGTGCAGGATGATGAAATAGAGAGTTCTTTTCATTCTGCATTCTGCACTTTGCATTCATCATTTGTCAGATGGAGGTACAAGCGATGGCCGATTTGGAGAGAAGCACGGCTGCCGCGCCCGCCCCGCATACGACGACGGAGCTTGAGCAGTTGCCGTCGCTCTTCGGGCGTCTGGGCGACGACGTGATGAAGCTTCTGGACACGAAGATCAGCTTGCTGAAAGTCGAGTTGTCAGAAGATATCAGCGTTTACGCGCGCGGCGCAGCGTTCATAGCCGTGGGCGGGTTAGTAGCGGCTATAGGTTTCGCGCTCCTGAACATAGCGCTGGCACTGGGCATCTCGGCATTCATGCCTACGGACTGGCAGCAGGCGTCTCGTTACGCAGTGGGCTTTGTCGTCACGGGCATCCTCTATCTGATTGTCGGCGGCATCACCATCATGGTGATGAAGAACCGGCTGGCGCGTAGAGACCTTGTGCCGGGCAGAAGCGTTGAAGAACTCAGAAAGGATAAAGAATGGCTGAAGAAAGAAATGTAGGCGTGGCGCGCGCCGAGGAATCGGGCGAAACCGATTCCACTAAAGCTGAGCTTCAGCGCCGCATGGAAGAGGCGCGCGAATCCATCACACAAACCGTTACGGAGATCAAGGACACAGTGACAAACCAATATCAAGCGGTCAGAGAGACCGTGTCAGAAGCCCTGGACTGGCGCGAGCAGTATCGCAAACGCCCGGTGGCATTCTCGATAGGCGCTCTCTCGGCCGGATTCGTACTGGGCTACGCGGTCGCGGGAACCTTTAAGGGCGGCGGCGACTATGAGGAAGAGGCCGATTACGCTTCCTACAAGGAGTCGGACGCTTTCGCTATCACGGGCGCAGAGCCCGCGAAGCTTTCATCTTCGCCTTATGCCAAAAGGAATCTGGCCAGGCCGGCCATGTCCGCGCCCGACCCGTCCCCCGTATCCGCGGGCACCACGGGCTCTTCCGCGAGCCAGGCTTACGGCTCCGGCGGCTACGGGCAGTCGGGCAGTTCTGTTCAGGCGCTGGCGGACGCTGGTTCTTACCAGTCAGACCAGTCGGCTGATTCTGAGCCGGATAAACCGGGCCTCATTGATCGTTTCAAGGAGACACGCGCTTACGACAAGCTACAGCAGGAGGTCTCGGTTCTGGGCGACCGCTTCATAGAAGAGTTGTCCAGCGTGGGACGCAACGTAGTTCTGCCGGCGCTCTTCTCCAAGGTCAAAGACCTCTTCGGCGTAGACCTCTCCAATAAGCAGTCCGCAGGCGGACAAAGACAGGCCAGCGCCACCGGCACGGGCGGCACGGCTTCGGGCGCAGCACAGGGCGCTTACGCGGGCGGAAGCGGCCAAACGTCAGGCGGCGGTACGAGCGGCGCTGCGGGCTCGTCCGGCACGGGTGGAACTGCTAGCGGAGGCGGCCCTTCCTACGCAACGAGCGAAAATCGCGGCTACTAGAGGCCGGTTCGCAGAGGGTGCGCCCGGGCATCCCTGGACGCCTCTTTAAGGGCCAGACCTGTAATTGAGGGCGAGCTTTAGTTAGTTCTGAGGCTCGCCCTTTATGACAATGGGCGCGCGGGCCGCGCTTTTGTCCTCGCACGCGCGCTATTTCTCAAGGCGCGAGATTTCAGGCTTACGAGCTCTTTTGATTTCATCTTCTGAAAGTGTCCCTATGCCCTCGCACGCAGCCGTCATCATCAACGCAACTTCGGGCGCGGGTGATAAAGAAGAGGTGCGCGACCGTCTAAGCGACTTCTTCAAGTCGCGGGACTCGCACACGCTAATACTGTTTGCCAGAAGCGGCGAGGAGATTGAATCTCTGGCCCGCCAGGCCGTGGAAGAAGATTGCTCGCCCGTGATAGCCGGCGGAGGCGACGGGACAATCAACGCCGTCGCCTCGCACTTAGTGGGCACGGGCCGCGTGCTAGGAGTTCTACCGCTGGGGACGCTCAACCATTTCGCGAAGGACATAAACGTTCCGCTTGACATGGAAGAGGCGGCACGCGTCTGCGTCGAAGGTCGCGTCACACAGGTGGATGTAGGCGAAGTCAACGGGCGCATCTTTCTCAACAACTCAAGCCTGGGTCTTTATCCGAGTATTGTCAGGGAGAGGGAGAAGCTTCAGCAGCGCCTGGGGCACGGCAAGTGGCGCGCCTTCTTCTGGGCATCTCTAGCAGTCCTGCGCCGTTACCCTTTCTTAAGGGTTCGCCTGAGCACGGATGAACAGGAGCTGGCACGCACTTCGCCCTTCATCTTCATAGGTAATAATGAATACGAGATGGAGAATTTCAACATAGGCTCTCGCTCCTGTATAGACAAGGGGCAGCTGAGCCTCTACATAGCACAAAGGACTGGAAGGCTGGGGCTCGTCCGGCTCGCATGGCGCGCGCTCTTCGGCGGCCTTCGCAACGAAGAGGATTTTGATGCCCTGTGCACCAGGGAGATCTGGATAGAGACGCGGCGCCCGCGCCTGCGCGTTGCCACGGACGGCGAAGTCACCATCATGCCGACGCCGCTTCATTACCGCGTGCTTCCGGGCGCGCTGCGCGTTCTCGTCCCGGAGAAAAGTGATGAGGGACAAGAAAGGTCTCTTTCATCCATACTCTAAGAACCTCTATTACTTCTGAGTTGAGCGGGACACCCTGTTTAAGTCTGGCGTCCCGCTTCGACTTGGCATCTGTTGGTAACAGTATCCCCCTTTCAAGATCAACGTTAGCTTTCCGTAGACTGCAAGCCTCGTTTGGTCGTAAGCCTGCGGACAGCATTGTAACGATGAAAGGGTAAGCCCATCGCGCCTTGCTGTCTTTGAGTAGAGACATTAGGCGTGCTTCTTCGTCTTCAGAGAGAACACGCACCTGAGTATCCTCCATGCCTTGAACATAAACGCCCTTGCACAGATTTTCATCTCTATAGTCCCAGCCTACAGCTCGATGAAAGTAACATGTCTCTCCTTCTGCCAGGCATCTAGTTCGTCGCGCTCTCTCTGAACAGTCCTGGTCGAGCGCCCACCCTTTTGGCTATCTTCAGGTCCGGAGCCTCAAACCAATCTTCACGTTCGCCTGCAAGGCCACATAAAGCTTCTACGAACCCTCGCAGGCGCGGTGACATCAGACCAACAACCGAATTAACGCGGCGGCGCGGATCCACCCAAGAGTAGAGGATAAATAAATAATGAAAGAGATTCAATCGACGCTCGCGTTGAATGAGTTGTTATGCCGCGACTCAAGATTTCAGAATCTTCTCTATAAGTATATCTTCACGCTTCAATACTTTGTTCCTATATTCGATATACCCTTGCACAAGAAGCTTAATGTTTTCCTTAATTGAATTGCCCTTCAACACCTTTTCATTAAAGAGTGGAGATATTTCAATATTTGCGCCTTCGTACGGGACTGAGTGATATTCAATTCCATCTTTATCAGGTGGTTGTTTGATAAGAAATACTACATGCACCGAAAGAACTCTAAACTTCTCCGGGACAGAATAATCAGTCGTGTCCCTCAAGCGAAGCGGGATTCTGCTGCCATCAGGAATATCTCCCTTCAAAGTTTTGAAAACGCGGCAGAGCTGTGTAGTTGGAAACCCGAAACTAATGCCAGCTTCAACATTTTCCTCAATTCTGGTGATAAGAATGGCGTCCGACCTGGCGATAAGATTATCAAGCCCATCAAAATTGCCAATTAAATCTGCATAACCGGGGGCAGATGCGAATAATACCAATAACAGGGCTGTAGATAATTTATATTTCATGTTTCTTAGCCTTTCCGAATCTAAATTTTCAAGTCAGCGGTATAACGCCCGAATTAACCGGGCTGGAAGTATCATCGAATGGCATCCGAGTTGACGGTAAGAGGCACGCTGATTCCGCTGCGGTCTAATGAGTTGTTATACGCGGCAGAGCCGCATGCATAATTACGCTATAGATCAGCATGCTCATAGCCAATCCGAGCATGCCCCCAATTGCCGTTTGCACCACGAAGACCTGTATAGAGAAAGACCCTGATTTTTCCACCGCAGACCATAACCCTAAGCCAACGCCACTCATGATGGTGAAAACAATTATGCAGCCGGCAATCACGCTCGCGACTGATTTCGGTAAGGCACCGCCCCTTTGGGCTTTGACCACGGGAGCGTGACGTAGCCAATTGAGGAGGCTCGCTGATAGAAGTAAAAGCCCCATCACAGAACTTCCGTATTGCAGCAGCTTGAACACCTTCAGCTCATGCCTAGCATATAAAACCAGATCCCTTTGCAAGAAGGGCCACCTCTCCACCATGTAGCCGTGCTCGTGCGTTAATGAGTCCCACCAAACATGCGTCAGAGCTCCCACTACTATAGAAATAATAATCAGGAAGAACCGGGAGGCGGGCCAGAATGGGAACTCAAGTGATTGTGTCTCGATACGTTTTCTAAAGTAAGGTAGAAGTTCTAGGCCAGGGCGTTTTATCAAGCTATGAAATAGCCAAAGCGCCAGCAGACTAACCGGGAGGCAGAAGTAAAAGACTGCGGGCAAGGTATGACTGAATCGGCTGACTCCTGCCAGCCGCCAAAAATATTCGAAATCCGGCGACATGCTGCCGACGACCATCGCTGACAACAGCAGATGTTTCCTTAACGGCAATGCGGCCGCAGGATGTGAGAGAGTAAAGGGCATTCAAATTCTTTCCACGTATAACGCCCGAATTAACCCGGATCGCGCATGCAGCATTCTATCAAATCGGAGAAATGAGTATGAAAGAGAAGCTATCGCGGGCTTGGGTTGAATAAGTTGTCAGGCGGAGTGTCAGGGTAAAAACCATCTTCTGACCTCACACGCTGCCTTCCTTCTCAATCACCAGAACCCGCACCTCCCCCACCGGATGCGCAACGTGTTCAGTCCCCAGATCAGCATAGAAAATATCCCCTGCTGTCATCCGCCTAATATTCTCCTCCCCATTTTCACGGTAATGCATTTCGACTACCCCGTCTAAAACGACAAAGACCTCTTCCCCATCATTGGCGTGCCACTTATAAGGTTGGTCCGTCCAATGAAGCCTGGCCGTCACCCCGTTCATCTTAGCAATAGGTAGCGCACCCCAGGCACGGTCGGCGGTAAAGTCTTTCGGAGAGATAAATCTCATCTTTCAGCACTCCTTATAACTAGGGTAACCATGTTCTGGATTCACGTAGCAGCCTAACGCCCGAATTAACCGGGCGGGAGACACCGAACCAGGCATTCAACCTTGCGAATGAAAATCGGGCTATCTGCGCTCGCGTTGAATGAGTTGTTA
>DASVVZ010000135.1:0-3310 GCA_036389875.1 Pyrinomonadaceae bacterium | reverse complement strand
GCTGGCGCACGCCTGCATAAACTGTTCCGTGAGACGCGTCTTCTTCTCGCTTGAGACATCGAAGCGGGGGCGGCGCTCGCGTACGTGAAGGCGCGCGCGGCTGACCATCTGGCGGCAGTTGGCCTCAGATTTCCCGACCATGCTCGCAATCTCTTCGTACTCGTAATCGAAGACCTCTCTTAAGAGAAAGCAGGCGCGCTCCGTCGGCGTCAGGCTTTCGAGCAGTACCATGAAGGCCATCGAAAGCGAGTCTGCCATCTGTATATTGCGCATGGGATCCTGGCTCTCGTCCGCAATCAGGGGCTCGGGCAGCCACGGGCCAACGTACTCTTCGCGCCTCCGGCGTGCGCTCGTGAGATGGTTGATGCAGAGGTTCGTGACGATTGTCGAGAGATAGGCTTTGGGAGCTTTTATCTCTTCTTCGGGAGCGGCCTGCCAGCGCAGGAATGTTTCCTGCACCATATCTTCCGCGTCGGCCACTGAGCCGAGCATTCGATAGGCCAGCGAGAAGAGAAGCCGCCGGTGCTCGTTGAAAATCTCCAGACGTTCCAAGCCTCTTTTGTCTACCCTTTTAAGCTATAAGGCGCTCGTGTTGCGATTGAGATGCGGCGTCAAGCGCAGCTTCGTTTCGCCTCTTTAAGATAAGCTGCGCCGCATGATGCGCGCTCGAAACGGATGCGTCAAGCAGCATTCCTTCCGGGCCTACCCAGTCGCCAGCCACGTATAGATTGTCGAATCCCGGAACTACCGGCCTGGGTCGTCCCTTCAACCCGCCCTGACGCGCAGTGACGACGGCATTTGAAACCGTGATGCCCGGCAGAAAGCGCGCGTGAGCCACACAGTCGCGCCAGCCCGGCTGCATCAGGTCAAGCGTCTCTTCCAGTTCCTTGCGGTCCGCCTTCGGGTCTGTATCTTCACCCGTGGAGTGATTCTTCATCACGTGAATAAGGGCTCCGCCTTCGGGCGCGAGTCGCGCGGTGGCGGAATGAACTATGCAGTAGAGCGGACGGTCTATGCCGAGCGCGAAGAGGCTTCGCGGGTTCGGCAACCTCTTGAGCGCAACGTCCAGGCAGGCTGCCTTCACTGGCAAAGCTTCGTCCGCCCATTTACGCAGGATCGTTTCTTCGCCGCCCTCCATCATGGACAGGGCAGCCTGCGGGCTCGCCGCCAGCACGACCGCGGAAGCCGTGTAAGTCTCTCCGCTTCTAAGGTGCAGGCGGTATTCGTTCGCCTCCCGCTTAATCGAAAGCACGCTCGCGTTAGTTAGAACCTCTGCGCCAGCCGCACGCGCAACTCCAAGCGCGCTGTCAACCAGCGTCTGCCAGCCCCCGTCAAGATAGTCAACGTTGCCAGCCAGCCCGAGCCAAACCTGCTTGAGCGCAGCGCCCGCGCTCATGCGCTCCGGGTCGTAGGTGTAGCTGGTGACACGCACAATCGTCGTGAGCAACTGCCTGACCCTCTCGCTCTTGATCGAGCTTTCAAGCCAGTCGCGTAAGCTGACAGTGTCGAGAGCGTCCGCGTCGATACTGTCCAGAGAAGACAGAAGCCGCGCCGTCTCTATCTTTTCGCTGAGGGAGAGCAGTCCCGTCGTCAGAAGCGGCAGAGTCCCGAGCGGCGCTATGAATTTCCGGCCGCGATAAATGACGCGCCCGCCCTTGGTGGGCGGAAGCGCGCCCGTCCATTTAACTCCCAGCTCGCGCAGTATCTTCTGCGCCGCGCCCTTTCTGTAGAGAGCGTGCGGCCCCAGATTGAAGAGGTATCCGCCCGCCTGCTCCTGCGTGATGGCTCGCCCGCCGGCATGGCCCGACTTCTCCAGCAGGAGTGTCTTGAGCCCCGCTCCGGCCAGCTCAGCCGCTGCCACAAGCCCCGCCAGCCCGCCGCCGACGACCACCGCATCGGCCCTTGCTTGCTGCCCGTTCATCGTCTTTTGCATGACCTCTATCCTCCCTCTCTGCGCATAAGACAGATGAGCTCGCCCGTTTGTGACAGCCGTGCAAAAATTTTTCGACTTGGAACCCCGGACTTCCGATAAAATGGATTTATCTTGAACGAAATGCGGCCCGGGTCGTATACAATTTCTGCCGTCTGATTCTCGAACGCACTCTCCCCCGAATTTCAGGCTTTCGCTCAATCTGTAGCGCTCCTTGCGAGGAAACTTTTCATGAAGCCTCAAGTGCCTGGACGCAGGCTTGTCAGATCGGAGAACCTGGCCGCGCGCGAGGTGGCGGGATTCAGACTCGTTGAGACCGTCTATCCTTCCGGCCTGAAGATGGCCGCGCATTCGCACGAGCCGGCCTACTTCAGCTTCGTGCTGCGCGGCGCTTACACGGAGAGAAGCGGCAGGCAGACGCGCACCTGTGTTCCGTCGCTCCTGATTTTCCACCCGCCCGACGCGTCTCACGCGGTCGCCTTTCACAAAGCCGACGTAGGCATCTTTCGCCTGGAGATTAGACCGCAGGTACTGTCGCACCTGCGAGAACACTCGCCGGGGCTGATGGAGGCAACGGTCGATTTTCGCGGCGGGCTCGCGCCTTCCCTGGCCATGCGCCTGTACACTGAGTTCCAGCGCATGGACAAATTTTCGCCGTTGGCCGTAGAAGGACTCGCGCTTGAGCTTGTGGCCGAAGTCGCCAGGTGCGCCTCGCGCGTCACTGAGACGGCAAGGCCGCGCTGGCTGGAGAGGGCCAGGGATATTCTGCATGAGCAATGCGCGGACTCGCTTACGCTCTCGAGCCTGGCGGATGAAGTAGGCGTGCATCCGATTTATCTGGCGCGCTCTTTCCGCAAGCACTACCGCTGCACGGTTGGAGAGTACGTTCGCCGTCTGCGTATAGAGAGTGCGTGCAGGGAGCTTTTCGTCTCGGGGAAATCCTTAAGCGAGATAGCGGCGGGCGCTGGCTTCTGCGACCAGAGCCATTTCTCCAACACCTTCAAGCGCTACACGGGCATGACTCCGGCGGAGTTTCGCGCGCGCATGCGTGCGACAGGTTAGCCCCGTACAAAAGCTTTTCTCTGTTGCAAGACAGGTCACAGCCTCTACGACTAAACTGCTCGTTGTTCATCCCTGCCGATTTTTAGTTTCCGAAGACCCGCTCTCGGGAGGATTAGAAAGATGCTGAAATTACTCTTCACTTGCGTCCTGCTTTTTCTGAACTGCGTCACGGGCTTTGCTCAAAGCTCCGCGCCGCTTATGTTCGGGCGCGTGGCGGTCAATCGCACTCACATAGCCTTCTCTTACGCGGGCGACATCTGGCTCGTGGAAAGAGGCGGAGGCGACGCGCGCCGCATCACCACAGACCCGAGCGAAGAG
>DASVVZ010000134.1:0-7423 GCA_036389875.1 Pyrinomonadaceae bacterium | reverse complement strand
GACGAGCGCGCGACGATCCTCTTTGTGGGCTATCAGGCGGCGGGCACAACGGGCAGGCGCATACTGGACGGCCAGAGAGAAGTGAAAGTCCTTGGCCAGTATGTTCCCGTGCGCTGTCACATAGAACGCATCGGCGGGTTTTCGGCTCACGCAGATTGGAGGGAAGTTCTGCGCTGGCTGGAAGGATTGCCCGCCGCGCCGCGCCGCACCTTCCTGACTCACGGAGAGCCGGAAGCGGCTGCGGCCATGGCCGGTCATATCCGAGAGCGCTTCGGCTGGGAAACCAACGTTCCCGACTACGGCGACCGCTTCGAGCTTGCATAAACCTGCTGCGCTTTGCAGAATTACGAAGCAGCCATGCTATACTGCGCAGTCATTTAGAAGGCAGTGCTAAATCAGTTTTCAGTTTTCAGTTCTTAGTTCCCAGTAAAGAGCGGGTTGCTTTTAACCGGAAACTAAGAACTGAAAACTGAAAACTGTTCTTAAAGGAGTAGTCTTGAGCGTTCTGGTTGATAAAACGACGCGGCTGGTGGTGCAGGGCATTACCGGCAAAGAGGGGACGTTTCATACCAAGCAGATGGTAGAGTATGGGACGAAAGTGGTAGGAGGCGTGACGCCCGGCAAAGGCGGCACTACGCACGAAGGCATACCGGTCTTTAACACTGTGGCCGACGCCGTGAAGAACGAGGGGGCGAATGCCTCCGTGATATACGTTCCACCGGCGTTTGCCGGCGACGCCATCATGGAAGCGGCGGACGCGGGCGTGGCGCTGGTGGTTTGCATCACCGAAGGCATACCCGTGCTGGACATGGTGCGGGTCAGAGAATACCTGTCGGACAAGGCCACTCGTCTTATAGGGCCGAACTGTCCGGGCATCATCAGCCCCGGCAAATGTAAGATAGGCATCATGCCCGGCCACATACACAAAGAGGGCCGCATAGGCGTAGTCTCCCGCTCCGGCACGCTGACTTACGAGGCGGTGGGACAGTTGACCGCGCTCGGCCTTGGACAATCCACCGCCATAGGCATTGGCGGCGATCCGATTGTCGGCACGACGCACGTCGACGCGCTCGCGCTCTTTCAGGCCGACGACGAAACGGACGGCATAGTGATGATTGGCGAAATCGGAGGCACTGCCGAAGAGGACGCAGCCGACTTTGCCAGGGCGAACGTGACGAAGCCGATTGTAGCTTTCATAGCCGGGCAAACGGCACCGCCGGGACGCCGCATGGGACACGCCGGGGCCATCATAGCCGGGGGCAAGGGAACCGCGGCCGAGAAGATGAAAGCGCTGACCGCCGCAGGCATTCGCGTCGTACAGTCTCCTGCCGACATAGGCCAGGCCATGAAGGATTCTCTGGGCGCGAGCGCCGGGGGCGCAGCATAAGGATAGAGCTTGCCAGAGCTTTTCAGGATTCAGGTTTAAGCCCTCGCCCTCATTGGAGCTATTCAAATGAGCATCTGGCAGAGGCTGTTTGCAGGACGCCGTTCGGACGGGCAGATGGGAGACGTTGAGGCGGAGTCGCGCAGTTGGATGGTTAAGTGTCCATGCGGCTTCGAGCAATCCATCCGGGACATGGGCGGCGTCAGGTACGGAGCACACTCTAAGGGCAAAAAGATATTGCGACGGTGCAGGGAGTGCGGCAGGTTTCGCTGGCACAGCGTTTATAAGAAGGAGCTAGCGGAAGTAAAGCCGTAGACCGCAAGTCGCAAGCTCTCTATTGCCCGCGACATCTTATTTTCGAGGAGCATGAATGTCAGAACAGACGGGTAATCTTACTTTCGGTATTATCAAGCCCGACGCCGTGCGCTCGTGCAAGGTGGGACAGATAATCGCGCGCGTCACGGACGGCGGTTTTAAGTTGCGCGCTTTGAAGCTCATACACATGACCCGGCCCGAGGCCGAAGGCTTTTATGCGATTCACCGCGAGCGCCCCTTCTTCGGAGAGCTGACGGAGTTCATGTCTAGCGGCCCCTGCGTGGTGATGGCTCTGGAGAAAGACGGAGCCGTGCGCGCGTGGCGCGATTTGATGGGCGCGACCGACCCGGCCAAAGCCGACGAGGGAACGCTCAGGAAAGAGTTCGGGGCTTCCATGGGCGAGAACGCCGTGCACGGCTCAGACTCCGAAGAGAACGCGCGAATTGAAATCTCATACTTCTTCAGCCAGATTGAGCTGGTTTAACCTTAACAGTGCGCGTAGGAGGTAGAGCGGCGCACATCCTGTTTGAAACGGAGAGCGAAGATGAAACGTTGCCCTAGTTGCGAAAGAACATACACAGACGATGCTTTGAGCTTTTGCCCTAACGATGGCACTCCGCTTGTCACAGACGCGCCGTCCTCCTTTGACCCGCAGGCGACCATCATGGCCACGCCGCCCAAGGTCTCCGGGCCGACCGACTGGCCTTCGCAGCCCCCGTCATCGGGTGGCAGCGACTGGGGCTCGCCGTCTCAGCCCGTGCAGAACGACTGGACTTCTCAGCCCCCGGCGGCGCAGAGCAGCAACTGGGGAGACACTCCCGGCAGCTACACGCCCGGTGGGCAGGCCATGGGAGGAACCGGCTGGCAGGCTCCGCCTCCGCCGCCCTTTCCCGGCGGCGGCAATAAACAGCAGGGCTTCGCCATAGCCTCTCTCATCTGCGGCATTTTGAGCGTAGTCTGCTGCCTGGGATTTTTTACGGGAATCCCGGCGGTCATCCTGGGCATCATTGCTATGAACAAAGAGAAGGCAGACCCGGCCAATTTTGGTGGAAGGGGACTGGCGCTGGCCGGAACCATCACGGGCGGCCTCGGAACATTGCTCGGCCTGGTCTGGATTATCTTGAACATTATAGGGGCCATGGCTCGGTGAGCCCGGGCTGGCGTGCGCCGTACAGATCAAAGAGGGTTTTATGTCAATCATCAGCGACGTTATCGAATCGACGAAGGCCATCATAAAGGGCATGGGCGTCACCTTCTCCTACATCCCTAGAGAGAAGTGGACGGTCGAGTACCCGGATGACCCGATTACTTTGCAGCCGCGCTATCGCGGCCAGCATCTTCTGCACGTGGACGAGCTCGGCCGAGAGAAGTGCGTGGCCTGTTTCCTGTGCGCTGCCGCCTGCCCGTCCGAGTGCATCTACATAATTGCTTCAGACGACCCGAGGCCGGCCGAAGAACGCACGGGCGTAGAGGAGAGGTTCGCCAGCGTCTATAACATAGATTACGGCCGCTGCATCTTCTGCGGCTACTGCGTGGAGGCTTGCCCGAAGGATGCCATCACGCACGGCTACAACTTCGAGCTTTCGGTCTACAGCCGCGCAGACCTCTTGAAGACGAAAGATGACCTGCTCATTACCAAGCAGCTTCAGTCCTCCAACTACCGCGTCGCCTCTTCCGGCGAAGATGTCAACTCGGAATACAAAGAAATCTGACTCCGGGGCAAACCCAAATAAGGCAACGGGGCAAAGGTGTAGAAGGAGACACGATCCTTTCACACTTTTGCCTTTTACCTTTTTAGTTTTGCCTTTACCATGTAGCGCATGGCTTACCGCGAGTTTCATTACCGTTGGGAGTACGACCTCAAAGCCAGCCCTGAAGAGTTGTGGCCGTTTGTGGCCGACACGAATCGCTTCAACCGCGATACGGGCGTGCCCGCCGTGGCGGCAGAAGGTGAGCAGAGAGCGAAGGGCGAGGCCGTGCGGCGTTTGAGCCTCTCGAAATTCGGCGTGCGGGTCGAGTGGGAGGAGGAGCCGTTCGAGTGGGTAAGGCCGTATCGCTTCGGAGTGGTGCGCCGCTACCTGAAAGGCCCTGTGGCCGAGATGCGCGTGCAGGCGGAGCTTGAGCCGGTCGATTCCGGCGGCACGCATCTGGTTTACGAGGTCTGGGCGAGGCCGAAATCCGCCCTCGGCTTGACGGCCATTCCCATCCAAATAGGTCTTTTAAGCAGGCGCAGCTTTGCGTCCGCCTTTCGCCGCTACGACCGGCTGGCCGCGAGCGGTCAGAAGCTTCCCTTCCAGCCATCGGAAGCCAATTTCACCACGGGCGGAAGAGAGCGCCTGCGTGCTCTCTCAAACAAGCTCGTGGAGCAGGGCGCGGACGGCGAGATCGTGCGTAAGCTTTCGGAGTTGATAGAACAGGCGGACGATTTGACGCTGGCGCGCATACGCTCTCACACGCTCGCGGATTACTGGGGCTTTCCACGCAAGCGTGTGCTTGAAATCTGCCTCTGGGCTACGCGCATAGGACTGCTGGATCTTCAATGGGATTTGCTCTGCCCGCACTGTAGAGGGGCGGCCGCGTCAAGCCGCTCGCTGACGGGCATCAGCGCGCAGGTCTACTGCGGAAGCTGCGACGTAGACTTCAGAGTCAACTTCGACAACACCACCGAGCTTACCTTTCGCCCGAATCCCTCGATACGCCAGATAGAGGTGCGGGAGTTCTGCGTCGGCGGCCCGCAGGTCACGCCGCACATAATCGCGCAGCAGCTTCTGGATTCTTCGGAGAAGAAGGAGCTTAAGCTGCCGCTTGAAGCGGGACGCTACAGACTGCGAGCGCGCGGCGTCCCGGGCGAGCTGTTTCTTCAGGTCGGAGCGGGTGGCGCTGCTCAGGCCGTTATACGTGCAGGCATAGAGGGCTGGCCTATTGAAGAGCTGGCGCTGGATACAAATCCCACCCTGCGGCTTGAGAACGAGACGGGCGATGAGTCGCTCTTTTCTCTTGAGCGTACAGCCTGGAGCGACCAGTCCGCGACGGCGGCCGAAGTGACGGCGCTTCAGATGTTCCGGGACCTCTTCAGCAACGAAGCCTTAAGGCCGGGCGAGCAAATCTCCGTCGGCAGCCTGACGATTCTCTTCACGGATTTGAAGGACTCCACCCGTCTTTATCGTGAGATCGGCGACGCTCCGGCCTTCGGCAGCGTGATGAATCACTTCGACGTGCTGCGCGAGGCGATTCGGTCGGAAGACGGCGCGCTCGTCAAGACCATAGGCGACGCTGTGATGGCCGTGTTTCGCCGCCCGGCCGGCGCGCTTCGCGCGATCCTTAAAGCGCAGAAGCGGCTGGCGAATCCGGCCGCGGGCATGCGGCCCCTGAAGCTCAAAGTCGGCATACATGCCGGGCCGAGCATCGCCGTCACCTTGAATGACCGGCTGGACTATTTCGGCTGCACCGTCAACATGGCTGCGCGCCTCGAAGGACTCTCCACGGGCTTGGATGTAGTCATCTCCAACACGGTCTACGCAGACCCGGAAGTGGCCGAGCTGTTCGAGAGCCCGGACTGTAATCTGACCGCCTCTCCTTTTGAACAGATGCTCAAGGGATTCGACGAGGAGAGCTTCATGCTCTGGCGCGTGTGTGAGCCTGGCGTGACGGATGTAGATAAAGGGGCATCGGAATGAGCACGAAGCTTGAGCCATCGAATTCAACGCAAGCTCCTCTTTCATCCGGCCCACTGATTGCTGCGCGCGAGGTCTCAAAGGTCTATCGCATGGGGCAATCGGAGGTGGCCGCGCTCGACCACGTGTCCATGAGCGTGAGTGAAGGAGAGTTCGTGGCGATTCAGGGGACGAGCGGCTCGGGCAAGTCCACGCTACTCAACGTGCTCGGCGGGCTGGATCATCCGACCGGCGGCGAAGTCCTCTTCGACGGAAAGTCGCTCGCGCCCTTCAGCAAGAAAGAGATGGCGCATTATCGTCGCCGTTCGGTCGGCATGATATTTCAGAACTTCAATCTGATTACGACCATGACGGCCGTGGAAAATATCCGGCTGGCGCTGGCCTTCGGCGGCTGGCGCGGGCGTGAGCGCGACGAGCGTGCCGAAGAGCTGCTGACGCGTGTCGGGCTGGCCGGAAGGCTCGAACATCGGCCCGCGGAGTTGTCCGGCGGCGAGCAGCAGCGCGTCTCAATCGCGCGCGCCCTGGCCAACCGTCCGCGCGTGCTGCTGGCGGACGAGCCGACCGGAAATCTGGATTCGACTCGCGCGCAGGAGATATTGGGGCTGCTGCGCGCGATGGTTGACCGGGACAACCTGACGGTCATAATGGTCACGCACGACCGCGAGCTGGCGGCGGTTTTCGCCGACCGCATCATTTTCATGAAAGACGGAAAGATAATAGAAAGGAGTGCGGAACCCATAGTGCCGCAGTGATGAACGAAAAGATTGTTCGACTTGAATTCTTCTACCGCTGCATCATTGCGGCATTATGACTTCCGGCTTGCTCTTTAATGGTTACTAAAGTTCCTCCTATGACGCTTGAGGCGTTGCGGTCTGTGCCGCTCTTTGCTTCACTCGACGATGCGGCTGCGCTCGAGTTGAGGAGCTTGCTGCACGTGGAGCAGGTCAGAAAAGGGACGGAGCTGTTTCATCACGGCGACACTGGCGACGCCATGTACCTGATTGAGACCGGCCGCGTTCGCATCCACGTCATTGACACGACGGGCCACGATGTCACGCTGGCGGAGCTGGCGGGCGGCGACTTCTTCGGAGAGATGGCGCTGCTGGACGGCAAGCCCCGCTCGGCGGATGCGAGCGTGCTGGATGACGCCCGCCTGGCGATACTCTCGCGCGACGACTTTCTCTCCTTCGTCAGACAGAACCCGGACGTGGCGCTTGAGATGCTGAGCGCCGTCACAGACCGGCTGAGGCGCACGGACGAGCTGCTCAGGCAGCGCGTCTCGCGCAACGCCAACGAGGAGGAGGCCGCGCGCCTCACGGTCGCAGATCGTCTCGCTGACACCTTCGCGGGGTTCGGCGGCAGCTGGCCCTTCATAATCGTGACCGCAGTGCTCATGGTCATCTGGCTGTTTCTGAACATCTGGCTGCCGGAAGGCGGTCGGTTCGACCCCAAGCCTTACGAACTGCTGGGCCTTATCCTGGGCATCGTCGCGGGCATACAGGCTCCGATTATCATTCGCTCTCAGAACCGGCAGGCGGAAAAGAGCCGCCTGCGAGCAGATCTTGATTTCCAGATTAACCTGAAGAACGAGCTGTCGCTGGCGGAAGTGCTGCGCCGCCTGGACGTGCTTGAAAGCGAGCGCCTGCCGAAGCTCTTTGAAGAACAGAAGGCGTTGGTTGAGCGCAACATCAAAGCCCTGTCGGACGCAGACGAAAAGCGCGATTCTTAAAAGCGCCGCCTGCCGCTATTGCGCTTTTGCTTTCTGATCGCCTTGAGTCTTACAATTCAGGGCCACTGTTCTATAAAACTCCTGCTTCGACAAGGGCTTCATGATTCGAGCCATATTTTTTGATTTCAACGGGGTCGTGATTGACGACGAGCGTTTGCAGCTTGAGGCGTACCGCGAGGCGCTGGGCGCGGAGAGCATTACGCTCACGGACGAGGATTATTTCGGCTGCCTGGGGATGGACGACCACACTTTCACGCGTGCGGCTTTCGAGCGGGCGGGCCGGGAAGTTTCGGACGAAGCCGCGAGCTCAATCATAGAGCG
>DASVVZ010000133.1:0-3148 GCA_036389875.1 Pyrinomonadaceae bacterium | reverse complement strand
CGAGCACGAGAAAGCCATGGCCGTTCTTATGTCAAACGACGCGGACGGAAATAAGTGGATGAACGTCTCACGCCCGAACGCTGTCTTTCGTGATTTGACCGAACATTTTGCAGAGAAGGTCTCGACCAACGCGGACGGTTGGGGAGACTTTCCCTGCAAGGGCGGCAAAGTGTCCGTGTGGATAGAGGAATAGGAAATAGTAGAACCCGGGCCCAGCTTAACTTAAAACAGTTGACCTGCGGGCCGGGATAGCATAATTTCTCCATTGATTTTCAGGTCAATCAATCCGACCAAAGCGATCTACTGTCATGACTTGCTTCGCAGGCATTTCCACGTACCTGCGAATTTCCAAGAGCACCTCGTCGCCGTTCATGAGCCAGAAGTCCAGACTGGCCCGGTCCGGCTAGCACACAAACCACTGGAGGTATAATGGGAAATACCCGACAGTTAATCCCGGCTGCGCGCAAGGACGAGTTGATCGTTCAGGAAGTGGAAGGTGAAACCCTCGTTTACGATTTGAAGAGTCACAAGGCGCACTGCCTGAACCGCACCGCCGCTCTCGTCTGGAAACACTGCGACGGCAATCACACTGTAGGCGAAGTGGCTCACAGCCTCTCGCTGGAGCTAAGAGCGCCGGTTTCGGATGAAGTGGTATTGATGGCAGTAGATCGTATGGGAAAGCTGGGTCTGCTGAATGGCTCTGCGAAGAGAGAGCGCACGGTGTCGCGCCGCGAGGTAGTTAGAAGAATATGCGTTTCAGCAGCCGTCGCGCTGCCGCTCGTCACTTCGATTCTGGCGCCGACGACAGCGCAGGCTGCTTCGTGCGGGGGTATTGAGGCTTTCTGCGGCGGCGACAATCCGCCCTGTTGCAGTGGCCTTGTCTGTTGTTTTGGTAGCTGCCTTCCCGGGTGCTGAAGATGATTCTGTCAGAGCGGTCGGTCGCGAGCAGCAATATAATGGCCGCGCTCCTAGCGGGCGCGTGGCGCACACGGCCGCAGGCCGCGTCCTGCACCTCCGAAGAGCTTGAACTGATTACGCCGCTACTGCTTGAGACGGGAGCGGCCGCGCTTGCATGGCGGCGGCTGCGACACTCGGAAATCGCTGAAACACCTAAAGCCCATCAACTGCACGAAATCTATCGTCTCAATCATCTGCTGTCGGTCATATACAGGCGAGAGGTAGCGGAAGTCTTCACCCTCCTGCGCTCTCACTCAATCGAGCCGGTGCTGGTCAAGGGCTGGGCCATAGGCAGGCATTACGCTGAGCCGGAAGTGCGTCCCTGCGGCGACGTGGATTTGTGCGTAAGCGAAGAGCAGTACCGCGCGGCTCAGACCGTATTGAAGAGCAGGACTCGGGCAACCCATCACGCAGACCTTCACAAGGGATTTCGCCTGCTGGATAAACGTGGCTTCGAGGAATTGAAGTCCCGCTCCGAACTGGTCGAGCTTGAAAGCGAAACGATTCGCGTATTGAAACCGGAAGACCACCTGCGCGTGCTCTGCTATCACTTTCTGCGCGAGGGCGGGTGGCGTCCCCTGTGGCTCTGCGACATAAGCGTCGCGCTTGAGACTCGGCCCCTAGACTTCGACTGGGATTTATGTCTGAGCGGAAGCGGCGCGGTCGCCGGTTGGGTAAGATGTTCCCTCATGCTCGCTCATAAACTGCTCGGAGCGGATTTGACGGGGACGCCCGCAGCCGTCAGAAACGCGCAGCTTCCGCAGTGGCTTGCGCCCAGCATCCTGCGCCAGTGGGAAGTACGCTCCATGTCCCAAAGACACAGAGCGCCTATGGCAGGGGCCAAATCTCACCCGCTTCATACGCTGAAGGGTTTGCGTCATCACTGGCCTACGCCAGTCGAAGCGACCGTCAGCATGGGCGCATCTTTCACAGAGTTGCCGCGCTTTCCACTTCAGGTAGGCAACGTGCTGACGCGCGCCGCCACACTGCTCGCACGTCTGCCGCAAGCTCTACGCAACGAGCGATGAATGGCCCGAAGATGGATTTTATCCTGAGAAAAGCCGCGCTCTCCGACCGGCCTGCCATCTCCCTCCTCATAGAATCTTCAGCTCGCGGCTTAAGCCTTGAGGAATATTCCGGTGAACAGATAGAAGCCGCCATCAGGTCGATCTTCGGCGTAGACTCTGAGCTGATAAGCGACGGGACCTACTTCGTGGCGGAAGCGGCGGGCGGCCTCGTGGGCTGCGGGGGATGGAGCAGGCGCAGGACGCTCTTCGGCGGAGACCAGTACGCCCGGAGAGAATCCGACTTGCTCGACCCAGCGACGGAGGCTGCCAGGATCCGCGCCTTCTTCGTTGACCCGGCGTGGGCAAGGCGCGGCGTCGGCCGTGCGATTCTGGAGCGTTGCGAGCGGGAGGCGAGAGCCGCGGGCTTTCGCTCGCTTGAGCTGATGGCGACGCTGCCGGGCCTCAAGTTCTACCGCGCGCAGGGCTACGTGGGAAGCGAGCGCACGACGCTCAAGCCGGATGACGGCACAACCATTGACTTTGTTCCGATGAGAAAAGAGCTGCGCTGACCCATCAGGTGCGGGCGCAAATATATAAGAAGTGGTCGTCTATATGAACGGCGCGGCGGCAGAAGAAGCGTGGGACGGCGCTCGCGGGACAAGCGAGGCTGCTTTCTGTTGCAGGAGTGGAGCGCGAGAAAGATTTTTGGTGACTAACCAAACGAAGGAGAAAGAGAGTCAACAATGAAGAGAATCGGAATGAAAGTCATGGCCGTGGCGTTTGCTTTGATGATGGCGGTGACGACCGTGACGGCGCAGCCGCGAACGCGCGTGCGCTTCAAGCCGGGACAAAATTCCACTACCGTCACGGGACGACTGGCGACGGACGGAGTCAAGACCTACGTATTGCGCGCCAGCCAGGGTCAGACCCTGACGGCTACACTTAGCTCAACCAACGGCAAGGTGGACTTCACGCAGGGCAACCTGCATGACACGCAGTACAGCGTCACCGTAGACCGAACCGGCGACGTGGAAGTCATGATCGACAATCACGGCGGCTTGACCAGCTACTCGTTGACCATCTCTATTCAATGAGAGGCGGCGAAGCTTGTGGGCGCATTGAATAACCGATGGACTCGCGCTCATAATTTTCGCCGGAAGCTACTGAAGAGAAGCGGGCGGGGG
>DASVVZ010000132.1:0-13862 GCA_036389875.1 Pyrinomonadaceae bacterium | reverse complement strand
GAGCTTAATAAGATTGTAGGGGGCAAAGGACTTGTCCTTTGCCCCCTACGGTGGTCGTAAGGTTATGGTTTTCCTTCTAGCTTGCGACTAATTCCAGCTCGGAGAGCTGGCCGTTGCAAAGCGGCGGGACGGCCGCTTTCTATTGACAAAGAGGGCGCAATTCTATATTAGGCATCTTAGCCTCAAGAGATTTGAAAGGGCGGCGCGAGGTTCCCCTGTTATCGCGGGCCTCTTATTCCTCAATTTCATAACTTGAGCGGCAAGCTTTTCCAAAGCGGTTGAAGAGTCGGCACATTCCCCGCTTTCAATATAATCACAGGCAGCTTAACCATCTAAACCTCTTCGCAGGAGAAAACTGTTATGAGACGAAAATTTGTGGCGCTCGCCGCGCTCTTCGCGATTGGCCTGACGCTTATTCTCACCCGAACAACCCTTAAAGATGCTCGTGCGGAAAACGCCCGGGGGGCAAAGGCCGCTCTTAACGCGAGCGCGCCTGCCCCGCTTCTTTCAGCGCCAGCCAAGCGTGACAGGTGCGGGACGCGCGACATGGATGACGCTACGGCCAGCTCTCTTCAGAACTCATTGAATGCTTTTAACAAGAGTCGCGGGCAGGGGCACGGGCCTGGCTCCGTTACCATCCCCATCTTTTTCCACATAGTCAATAAAGGCGAGGGCATTGCCAACGGCGACATACCGCTCACCATGGTGCAGGCGCAGGTGAGAGTCCTGAACCAGTCCTTTAGCGGCATCACGGGTGGCGCGGACACGCCTTTCAGATTCGTGCTCGCCGGCATTGACCGCACCACGAACGTTGAATGGTTCAACGCCGGGCCGGGCTCAAAGACAGAGCGCGAGATGAAGTCTGCGCTGCACACGGGCGACGCGAAAGTCCTTAACTTCTACACGAACAACGCGGGCGGTGTGCTGCTCGGCTGGGCCACCTTCCCCAGCGACTACGCACGCGACCCGCTTATGGATGGCGTCGTCTGTCTCTATTCATCTCTGCCGGGCGGCTCCGAGGTGCCTTACAACGAAGGCGACACGGGCACGCATGAGATAGGACACTGGCTCGGCCTTTATCACACCTTCCAGGGCGCTTGCTCGGACAACGCGGGCGATTACGTGGACGACACTCCCGCCGAGCGCTCTCCTGCTTTTCGTTGCCCCGGCGGGCGCGACTCCTGCCCGAAGCCCGGCTTAGACCCGATAGAGAATTTCATGGATTACACGGACGACCCGTGCATGTTTAAGTTCACCGCAGGACAGGCTGCGCGAGCCGAAGCCCTATCAGCACAATATCGCGGGCTGTAATTGGCGGCAGCTTCAGACAGGAATAGAAGGGATAGAGAGTGACCGTTAAATCGGAAGAACGGGCACGAAAGTAGGCCGGAGAAATTCTGCTTTCACTTATTTCGTGCCCGTTCGCTGGTTCGGCGGTTACTCTTTGTCTCTTCCGAGTCAGAGTAGTTATCACATTATTGCATTCTTACGCTTTTATCGTTGCGAATCCGTCCCGCCCCAGCAATTCTTTCATTTGTCTGTAACTCAACCGCTATATTTCGTTAACACTATTGACAAGGTGCATACTGATGCTGTAATACTGTCAGCGCTCAAATACGAGTAATACTTACCCCCCTCACAAAGTAGAAACAGCCCAGCGTTATAATTTATTCGGTTGATGTTTTTATATAACTCGCCTGCTGTCTGGATTTGCAGGCGGGATTCTTTGCGGCAGACCGGCATCATTAACTCGGTGCGTGCAGATGTGAGAGCACCTCGCCCTCATTAACCCGAAGCGTACGACCCCTTATCCCCCTGGATAGGGTAGATAACCGGAGGATTAGAATGAAGCTTAAGTTAGTAACTCTGCTGGCCTTAGTTTCGCTTGGCGTTGCTTTGACCCTGGCAAGCCTTCCCACCAACACCACCCGCGCTCAGGGTCGTCAGTACGGCCCCGGCGACCATCCGGGCCTTCAGGCTGACGGAACTTTCAGAGCACCTGATGGGACAGTTTTCGAATCTCAGCGCGCTTTTGTAGAGGCAGGCCGCCGCTGCGCCTCAAAGAACCAAGATGATCAGGATATAGATCAAATTGAGAGGGACGTAAAAAATGCTCGTCGCGCCGGTGGCGGAACTGGTACGGGCGATGGGACAGAAGGCGCGAGGCTTTATGCCAACGGACAGGTTACAATCAATGTCTATTTTCACGTCGTTTATAGGTCAGACAATACGGGTAATATCGCCGATTCTAGATTAGATGCTCAGATTGCAGCGATGAACGAGCACTACTCAGGACTGGACACCCCCGCCTACAGAGCTGGCGCCTCTAACACTTCTTTCCGTTTCGTTAGAGCGGGCGTCACTCGCACGCAGAACGATACCTGGTATGCCGCAGGCCCCGGCTCCACCGCACAGACCCAGATGAAGAACGCACTGCATCAGGGCAGCGCGGACGACCTTAACTTCTACACCAACAGCGGCGGCGGGTACCTCGGCTGGGCCACCTTCCCCAACGAGTACGCAGGCGCTCAGTTACAGGACGGCGTAGTTTGCTACTGGGCTTCGCTGCCCGGCTCCAACTACGTCCCCTACAACGAAGGTGACACGGGCACGCACGAGACAGGACACTGGCTCGGTCTTTATCACACCTTCCAGGGCGGCTGCCTCGGAAGCGGCGACGGCGTTGCCGATACCCCGGCTGAGCGCGCAGCTACCTACGGCTGCCCGACGAAGGCACAGGACACCTGCAAGCAGAACGCTGGCTTAGACCCGTATGAGAACTTCATGGACTACACGGACGACCCGTGCATGTACAAGTTCTCCCTCGGACAGTCCGACCGTATGGACACCATGTGGTCAACTTATCGCTCGGGCAAATAGCAAAGACGGTGTCGGCTATGCCTTGAGTAATCATGAAAGGGGCGCTTCTCCGCTAAAATGGAGTCGCGCCCCTTTCATAATTTTGAGGAGAGTCCAAGCTTATGAGAACCGCAATCATGCTGGCGCTGACGCTTGCTCTGACAGGAGCGAGCGCTCCATCTTCGTGCCGGCGCGAGAAGTCTCAAAGCGACGAGGCGTCGGGTGCGGGTTCTTCGCGGCAGTCGTCAGGGGAAAGCGGAAACGCTCGGAGCGAAGGAGACCCCTTCGCGGCTATCCCTCGCATCAAGCCGGATGAGGTTGCGAGGGCAGTCAAAGAAGGCAGGGCCGTGGTGGTTGATATTCGGGACGACGAGGCTTACGCGGAGGAGCACATCAGGGGGGCCGTTTCGATTCCCCTTGAAGAGATACGCGAGCGCGGCCCGAAAGAGCTGCCCGCCGGAAAGCTCATAGTGACCTACTGTGCCTGACCGGAAGAGCACTCAAGCGCCCGTGCGGCGTCGTTCTTAAGATACAAAGGATTCAAACAGACGGCAGCGCTCTGGGGCGGCCTTGACGCATGGAAAGCAGCAGGGCTCCCGGTAGAGCGTTAAACTCAACTCGTATCAAAACCGTAGGGGCAGAGAACTTAGGTCCTCTGCCCCTACATATGTCGCGGGCGTTGGGTTTTTTAAGATGACTGCTGCTATAAAACGAACGAGCCTCCGGTTTCGTTCGGCCGCCAGTCTATCAACTCGGCGTGAAAGTCGTCGTTCGCATCCCGGCAAGCCCAGATAATCGCTCGCATCCCGGCCTTAAGCTGCCCTCGCCCGCGCTCGATCTTCTTCCAGTCGCCCGTCCTGAAAGCCTCTCCCTGAAAGAGAAATTTCCTGGACGCATCCTCGCCGCGCCCGAGCCGTATGGTGAACTGCTCGGTCGTCTGCTCGTCGGTACGCACGCGCACGAAGATGCGCCGCGCGGAGCGTGAGTAAGCTGTGATGCGGCCCGTGAAAGAGGTCGTATTATTGCGGTCGCAGCTAAGGCTGGCGGGCGGCATGAGCCTCCCCTGTCGCTCGCCTTGCCCGCCGTCCCGCCGTGCGGCAGAAGAGGAGGTGCGCTGGCCTCCTGCGCCGCTTACAGGCATGACGGCGAAGCAGAGGCACGCTGTCAGGAGTGACCACAGTATTTGGCTGGCTTGCAGCTTTCTCATATTTATGCCTGAGCGTTTCCGGCGGCCCGCTCTTTCTGACCCGCCTTGCGCATGGCGCGCAGCGTTTCGGGGATAAACGCGGTGATGTGATGCTGCGCTGTGTGGCCGTCGGCGAACGCCTGATAGAGATTGAACTCCGGCAGCTCAAGACAGCTTAGCGGCGAATGGTAGTTGTAGCCCGTGTCTATCCCGACCGCGCTGTTGAAGATGTATATGCCGTGGCGGCCGAGTCGCCCGCGCAAGGGCAGAAAGGTCGTAGGCGTGTGGCCGAACAAACAGGGCTTGCCGCGATAGTTCTTATAAAAGTCCATGTCGCGCGACCAGAGCAGCGAGTACTCGTCCGTCTCGCAGGGGTGCTTGCCGTGATCCAGCCCCGCGTGAACGTAGAGCGCGTAGTCGTCCTCGTAAAAGAGGCGTAGCCCGCGCATGAATTCCAGATGCTCTTGCGGGAAAATCTTTAGAAACTGCTCGTGCGTATTCTGTAGCTCCTCGTCCTTCTTCCAGGCGGGAGCCATGCCCGTGTATTGCTGGTAGGTGCGCTCGCCTCCCGAAGGCGGTGCGAGCCAGAGGGGCAAACGCTCGTCCACGAAATCCAGCAGCATCTGCTCGTGATTGCCGCGAAGCGCAACGACGCGCTCCGGGTTGGCTCTTTGCAGCTCTATGACATCCGTGACGACGCCCGGCGCGTCCGGGCCACGGTCAATGAAGTCGCCAAGGAAGACCAGCGTGTCGGCGGACTCGTTGCGCGACAGCATCTTTAAGACAGCGTTTAGCTGCGCGCGGCGGCCATGCACGTCACCGATGACAAAGGTTTTCATCCGCTCCGGCCTCCCCTGTTATGATATGGCCGAGCCTCAGTCCTTCCTCTTCGCGCCGATCCTTTCCATCAACTCCTTAAAACGCGGATCGTCACGGAGCGAGGCCCAGTTGGAATCCGTTTCAAACCACTTCCTGTTCTCATTGCCCAGCTCTATAGCCCTCTCCAGCCATTTGAAAGCTTCATCGCTCTCGCCTTCAAGAGCATAAACGGAAGCCGTCCAGTAAGCAATGTCATGATCGGCCGCCGCAGATTCCAGCACCTGCTCGTTCAATTCTGCGCGCGCGGCCTCGTGCTGGCCCATGGCGCTCAGGCACATGGCAAGGATGGGCCGTATGCCATACATCTTCGGCCTCTCCTTCAAGACCTCGCGCAGAAGCTCTGCGGCTATCTCGTGCTCGCCGCGATAGTAGAGAATGCGAGCGCGGAAGGTCTTGACGAGCGGGTGGTCAGGCTCTATGGCGCTTGCCCTGTCAAGCTCGTCCATGGCCTGGTCTTCCATGCCCTGATACCAGAGTATGCGAGCGCGATTGTAGGAGGCTACGACCCGCGCGGCAGGGTCCAGTTGCGACAGCTTGTCCCAGCTTCTAAGCGCGCGGTCGTATTCGCCGTCCAGCCGGTGCAGCACGGCCTTCACGAAATAGACGGCAGCGTGATTCGGAGCCTTTTGACGAAGCCGCGCCACGGCTTCACGCGCCTTCTTCTTTTCGCCGCGCGAGAGGTAGATGAAGACCATCAGCATGCGCGCCTCAACTATCTCCGGGTCAATCTCCGTGGCCCTGTCGAAAGCCTCTTCGGCGCGCTCGTAATCCTCGGCAGAGCCGAAGCCCTTGAAGACGCGGTTGGCGTAGCAGGCCCCAAGCCCGCTATAGGCCAGAGCAAAATTCGGGTCGAGCTCTATGGCGCGGGTGAAGCGCGCGCAGGCCTCGTCACAGTCTTCGCGCGAGACCGTGCGGAAGACGAAGCGCCCGAACGCGTCGCGCCCGCGAAGATATTCTTCGTAAGCTTCGACATTCTCCGTCGGCTTGCGCTCCAGCGCGCCCTGTTCTGCGGGCGTCAGCTCCACGCGCATCTTCTCCACTATGTGCTGCGCTATGGTGTCCTGCACGTTGATGATGTCGCTCGAAGAGACATCAAAGCGGTCGCTCCACATCATGTCGCCCGAATCAACGTCCAGAAGCTGAGCCGTCACGCGCAAGCGGTCGCCCGCTCGCATGAAGCTCGCCGCCAGCACGGCACTCACGTCCAGCTCGCGCCCTATCTCGCGCGGGTCTTCCGTGTTCCCCTGATACTTTGAGATAAGGGACGAAGGGCGCACGATGAGCGAGCGCAGCTGGGCAAGCTCCGTAATCACCGCGTCGGCCAGCGCGAATTCGTAGAAGCTGTTGGCCGGGTCGTTGCTCAAATTTCTGAAGGGCAGAATGGCAACGGACTTCTTCTCCAGGTCGGGCACGCTCGTCAGCGGAGTTTCGTGAAACTCATGCGGGCTTGATGTCTGGTGGCCCATAGTCGAGGGAGCCTGTGTCGGAGGCTCTGTGCCCGTGATGTTTCGCAGCCAGCGAAGCGCACGCGCCATAGGGCTCGGAGCGGAAAGATGCCTGGGCGCGACGCCCGTCCCGCCTTCCGTGATGTCTATGGCGGAGGCCGTCCCCATGGTGACTTCGCGCAGGACGCCCTTAAGGTCGTCGCGCATCTCGCTAATCTTCTGATAGCGGTCGCGCGGATCCTTGGCAATGGCGCGGTCGAGAATCTGTTGAAGTCGCGGCGGGAGCGGGTCGTTGCGCATCTCGGCCAGGGGAACCGGCGTAGCGTGCAGCACTGCGTGGCGCACGTCCACGCTGGTCTTTCCCTGAAAAGGCCAGATGCCCGTCAGCAGCTCGTAAAGCAGAACGCCCGTGGAGAAGATGTCCGCGCGATGGTCAACGCGGTCGCCGCGCGCCTGCTCCGGGGCTGCGTAAGTCGCAGTCCCGTACGGCACGCCTATCTCCGTCAGCTCCGTGTGATGAATGCCGGAATCGCGAGCCTGGGTCTCGTCCATCAGCTTGGCCAGCCCGAAGTCCAGAATCTTGACCTGACCCATGCTTGTGACCATCACGTTCCCGGCCTTGATGTCTCGGTGAATAATGCCGCGCTTGTGAGCGGACGAAAGCGCGTCCGCCACCTGTATCGCAATCAGCAGCGCGCTCTTTAATTCGAGCGCGCGGCCCGCGACCAGCTGGCGCACGTTCTTGCCTTCGACGTACTGCATGACTATGAAGTGCAGCCCGTCGGCCTGGTTAAGGTCGAAGATGGTGCAGATGTTCGGATGGTCCAGGGCCGACGCCAGCCGCGCTTCTCGCTCGAAGCGCTTGAGGTTCGCCTCCTTCGTCGTCAGCTCCGGCGGCAGAACCTTTATCACGACCGTCCGCCCGAGCTTTCTGTCGAGCGCTCTGTAAACCGTTCCCTGTCCGCCGGCTCCTATCTTTTCCAGGATGCGGTAATTGAGCAGCGTTGTTCCGGGCGTAATCATAGGGGGCTACATTCTAACAAGGCGAAAGTAAAAAAGGTAATAGAGAAAGTTCAAAAGGCCGCGAGCGCCGCGCGTGATGAATTAAAGAGAGAAGATTCAACTTGAATCAGCTTTTCATTCATCACTGCTGCGCTTGCGGCCCCTCTCGCATTGTTTTCGCCGGCTCACGGCCAGCTTTAATCGTGGACGGTTCAACCACGCGGGGGCCTGCCCCAGCCCGAGCCCACGTACTCGCCGTCCCGAACTATGCACGGCACGGTCGGGTCGCCGTCCGAATAGGCGAACATCTCCTTGCGCCGCTCGCGGTCATTCTGCGCGTCATACTCTATGAAGGGGATGCCCTCGGAATTGTAGTAATCCCTGGCCTGCTGGCAATAAGGGCAGCCCGGCTTCGTGTATATAACTAAAGCCACCTTGTGCTCTTCCTCCTTTTCGTATGAGACGTAGTTTAAAGGCAAAAGGGAAAAAGAGGGAAGCGGGGACAGGAGAGATGGGATAAGAAAGAGATTTTCTTTTTCCACCGCAAGGCCCCCCATCCCTCGCTCTTCTGCTATACTGCGCGCTGTTTGTGTACGGGGCTGGCTGAAGGAAAGCATGCGTGATGGTTGATAGCGACCTGTTTGACCCTTACGAGCGGCTGGTGGAGATAGAGATTCTGGGTGTGCAAAGGAGCGTGCCGGAGAACAACCGGCTGCTCAGGTGCTTCCAGTTCCTCTCTATGAAGACCATTTCTTATGGAGACTTCTGCTGGAACGGAGAGTGCACCAACTGTCAAATCTGGTTTCGCCGCAAGGGCGAGACCGAAGAGCGGGACAAGCCCGCGCTGGCCTGCCGCACGAACGTAGAGGAAGGCATGGTGGTTACAAAGGTAAGCCGCTTCGTAGAGCTTGAGGGAATTAACAAGTGAAGCGAGCCGCCCAAAACCTTAAAGACCGCCGCGTCTCCTGAAATTTTTTTTCAATCCGCGCGCATCATCTCCCTCGTACTGTTTCTTGTGACTATCGCCGAAGGCACACGGCTGGGGCGTTACCAGATTCGCAAGCCCGTAGGCGCGGGCGGCATGGGCGAAGTCTACATGGCTCAGGACATGCGGCTTGAGCGCATGGTCGCGCTCAAAATCCTTCCCCAAAATGTTGCACAAGACCAGCAGCGCATGCGGCGCTTCGAGCAGGAGGCGCGCTCGGCTTCTGCCCTCAACCATCCGAACGTCGCTCACATCTACGAGATAGAGGAAGCGGACGGCTATCGCTTCATAGCCATGGAGTACATAGAAGGCGTGACCCTGCGCCGGCAGATGGCCGCCTCTCCCATGATACTGCGCGATGCGCTGGACGTAGCGCAGCAGATTGCCGCGGCCCTCACGGCCGCGCACGGGGCCGGAATCATTCACCGGGACATCAAGCCCGAGAACATAATGGTGCGCTCGGACGGCTACGTGAAGGTGCTCGACTTCGGGCTGGCGAAGCTGGCCGAGCAGCACGAGGTGCCGGACACGGAAGCGCCCACGAAGGCGCTCGTCAACACCGGGCCGGGGATGGTCATGGGCACTGTGCGCTACATGTCGCCGGAGCAGGCTCGCGGTCATGAGGTGGACGCCCGCACAGACCTCTGGAGCCTCGGCGTAGTGCTTTACGAATGCGTGGCGGGGCGTCCTCCCTTTGAGGGCTCTACCGCGAGCGACGTTATCACGGCCATACTGAGCAAAGAGCCGCCGCCGCTTGCACGCTACGCGCGCGATGCGCCGGAGTCCCTGGACTGGATTGTCACCAAGGCGCTCACAAAAGAGAGAGAGGAAAGATACCAGACTGCCAAGGAGGTGCTGGTTGACCTCAAGCGCGTCAGGCAGCGCCTTGAGGTGGAGGCGGAGCTTGAGCGCTCGGCCTCGCCCGACTCGCTTCATCTGTCGGCCTCCGGCTCAAGGAGCGGCGCAGGCGCCGCGAGCATGCAGCCCACGTTGACTTCCGTTGAGACGGCGCCTGTAGCCACCACGCAGGTCTCAGCCGCGCGCACGAATACGTCCGGCGCGCTGGCGGGCGCGGGCGAGATGAGTCGCAACAGGACGGGCCTGCTCATAGCCCTTGGCAGCCTGGCCCTGATGGCTGTTGTCACTGTCGCAGGGCTTGTAGCCTACGGCCTGTACAAAATAGCCAGCCATCCGATTCAGAACGGGCGCGAGCAATCAAGAAAGGCTGAGGGAGCGCGCCCGGACATGAAGATTAGCCGCCTCACCTCGAGCGGCAAGGTCTGGGGCTCCGGCATCTCGCCCGACGGCAAGTACGCCGTTTACGTGCTGGAGAGGGAAGGCAAACAGAGCATCTGGATAAGGCAGATTACTACTTCGAGCAACGTGCAGATTGTTCCGCCCGTCGAGGATACTTATTACGGAAATACAGTCTTTTCACGCGACGGCGATTACGTCTACTACATCCTGACGGACAAGGGCAGCCCGCAGGGAGTGCTTTACCAGATACCCGTGTTGGGCGGAACACCCAGAAAGATAGTGACGAACATAGGCTCCGCGATTACCTTCGCGCCGGACGGGAAGCGATTCGCCTTTCTACGCAATGACAACGCGGGAACGGGCGAAGACCAGTTGATGGTGGTAAACGCGGATGGCACGAACGAAAGAAAGCTGGCTGTCCGCAAGGGCGACATCTTCTTCAGCTACGGAGGGCCGTCATGGTCGCCGGACGGCAAGACGATAGCGAGCGCCGCCGGCAGCTACAAGGGCGGCTTCAACCTCAGCGTGATAGCCGTCGATGCCGAGAGCGGAGAGCAGAAGGAGTTCACTTCTCAAAAGTGGAATAGCGTGGGACGGGTGGCCTGGCTCGCGGACGGCCAGGGGCTGATAATGACGGCTCAGGAGCAGGACGCAATCTACAATCAGATATGGCTGCTCTCTTATCCGGGCGGCGAAGCGCGCAAGGTAACTAACGACCTGAACAGCTATCAGTCGGTGAGCCTGACGGCAGACTCCGGCATGATGGTCGTTACACAGAGCGAGACGATAGCAAACATCTGGGTCGCGCCCGGCATGGACATGAGCCGCGCCAAACAGATTACTACGGGCAGCCAGGGCTGGTACGGGCTGCGCGGCGTCCTGTGGACTAACGGCAATATAGTCTACAGCTCTGCGGCGAGCGGCAATCTGGACATCTGGAGCATGAGCGCCGACGGCAGCAACCAGAAACAACTGACGACCGTGCCCGAGGAGGATAGTTCACCGTCTGCCTCTGCTGATGGCCGCTATATTCTATACGGGTCTGACCACTCGGGGATGCCCGGCCTCTGGCGCATGGAGCCGGACGGAGGCAATCAGAAACAGTTGACGAGCGGACATGAAGATTACTTTCCGCAAGCCTCGCCCGACGGGCGCTGGATAGTATTCTCATCCTGGCGCTCGGGCAAGTCTGCCCTCTGGAAGATACCGTTCGAAGGCGGCGAGGCCGTGCAGCTGACGGACAAGTTCAGTTTCAATCCCGTAGTCTCTCCGGACAGCAAGCTCATAGCCTGCGCCTACATGGACGAACAACCCAGCGCGCTGATGCGCATCGCCCTGCTTTCGATTGACGGCGGAGAGTTCATTAAAACACTGGACGTGCCTGTGACAGCCGAGCTGACTTCGATGCGCTGGTCTGTGGACGGTAAAGCGATTCTTTACAGGGACACGCGAAACAGCGTGACGAACATCTGGAGCCAGCCCATAGAGGGCGGGCCGCCCAGACAACTGACCGATAATAAAACCGACCTGCTCTTCGCCTTCGATCTGTCGCCGGACGGCAAGCAGCTAGCCCTCTCGCGCGGAACCGTCAGCTCCGACGTGGTGCTCATCAGCAACTTCAGGTAGCAGGGCGGGGGCCGGATAAAGAAAATCCAACGCTCTTTCTTTCACTAGACCTCAAACCCCTAAACCCCATCCCCACTCTTCAGTATTTCGGCACGCTGGGGTCTACTTCGTTTGACCAGGCGGTGATGCCGCCTTTCAGGTTGAGCAGCTTACCCTCAAAGCCCGCGCCTTTGAGCGCTTCTATGGCACGCGCGCTGCGGCCTCCCATCTTGCAGTGAACGACCGTCTCGCGCGTAGAGTCTATCTCGCTCATGCGGCTCAGCACGTCTTTGAGCGGAATCAATTTCGAACCCGGGATGCGCGCCGCCTCGTACTCTGCGGGCTCGCGCACGTCTATGATTTGAATGTCGTCGCCACTATCCAAGCGCTCCTTCAACTGTGTGGCGGTTATCTCCGTCATCCCTTGCGGGTTGGCCTGGCTCATCATCCCTCCGTCGCTTAAAGAAAGTCTCGAATTACAAGTCCCTTGTCCCAAATCAAGCGCACGAATTTTAGCTTACGGCCCTGACTACAGACAAACACCAGCCTGCTCTTTATCGGGACGCGTCGCGCGTGGCTATGGCTTTTCTCTTCCGCGCGGAAATAGGCTACACTTCCTGCAATCGCATAACGACTGAAAAAGCCACTCTTTCTTAGAGGAATCAGCTCTATGAGATTTGAATTTTACAGCGACGAGCTGCTGGAGGTTCCGAAGCTTTCGGTTGACGGGACAGTCCCGAACAGCATTCACCTTTCGCACTGGGGAGGCAATCGAACGCCCGCGATTCTCAAGGCCGACACGTCCACGGAGATTGCACTCAACTTTGTGGCTTCCCCGCGGAGAGATGAGCTCGCGGGCGGTCTACGGCTGGTCACCAACAATCACTTCGACACGGACGGCGTTCTTTCGGTCTGGACTGTGTTACAGGGCGAGAGGGCTTTGCCGCACCGCGAGCGCCTTATTTCGGCGGCGGAGGCGGGGGACTTTTCCGAATGGACATCGGATGAGGGCGTGCGCGCCAGTATCATCATACAGGGCTCGGATCAGCCCGTGCCGGGTGAAAACATACTGTCGCCCCTGGCAAATCATCTGGCGGGCCGAGTGGTGACGGACGAGGCCGAGGCTTACGAGCTTGTGCTGCCGGAAGTCGAGCGCGTGCTGACGCGCCCCGAAGGTTACGAGCCCCTGTGGCGCGACGCGTGGGCCAGGATGGAGACGGCCGCACGCAGCTTCGAGCGCGGCGAATCGAGGGTAGAAGAAAACAGCGGGCTCTCGGTCGTCACTCTATCGCCAGCGGCGTTCGGCCCCGAGGGCTTCGACCCGTCGCGCCATACAGTACCGTTGACAATTATCTCTCGTTACGCGCGGCAAGGTCTCTTTCTCATAGCCGTAGAGGCGAGCGAAGGCTGGTTCTACCGCATAGATTATCCTTACTACTCCTGGGCCGACACGGTCACGCGCCCGCGCGTGGGGCGGCGCAATCTCTCGCCGGTCATAGCCGTGCTTAACGAGTCGGAGAGGGGCGGCGGGCGCTGGTCATTAGATAAGAGAGAGCTTTCTTCGGCCATTAAATTTCTTGATGAAAGAGGCGCTCTGGCCGTCTCGCGGCTTGAGCCCGAAAGGGTGGCGCAAGCCTTGCGCGCCGCCCTCCTTGAGACGGGCGAGGGAGTTGCGGCGGAAAGCTTGACGAATGGCTGACTGGAACGAGCGCTACCTGAGGGGCGAGCACGCCACGCTTGAGCCGAATCCTTTGCTGGCGCGAGTGGCCGAAGCTCTCAAGCCCGGGCGCGCTCTGGACGTGGCGTGCGGCGCTGGCCGCCACGCGCTCTTTCTGGCCCGGCTGGGCTGGCGCGTAACAGCCGTCGATGCGTCGAGCGTCGGCGTAAAGATTACAAGCGAGAGGGCGCGCCTGCTCGATCTGGATGTGGACGCGCGCGTCGCAGACCTTGAGCGCGGCGAGTTCGAGATTGAGGGGGAGGCTTACGATTTAATCATTGTCTTCTATTATCTACAGCGCAATCTATGGCCTGAGCTTCGGGCTGGCTTGCGCCCGGGCGGGACAATGGTCGCGGCGATTCACCTTATCAATGAAGACCCTGCCGCCGAGACGGGCAATCCGGGCTTTCTCTTGCAGCCGGGTGAGCTGCGCTCCGAGTTCGACGGCTGGGGGATTGAGCATTATCACGAGACTCGACTGACGGACGAGGACGCGGGCCTGCATCATCGCCGCACGGCGGAGATAGTCGCACGCAAACCGTAATCAAAGAGATGCTTGATGTGATTATCATAGGCGCTGGCCCGGCCGGATTGTCAGCAGCTCTGTGGTGCGACGAGCTTGGGCTGGATACGCTCGTGATAGAACAGGGCGCCGAGGTAGGCGGCCAGCTTCTGTGGGTCTATAACCCCGTGGAGAACTATCTGGGCCTGCGCGCGTCGAATGGCCGGGAGCTGCGCGACCGTTTCAGCCAGCAGGTTGAAGAGGCCGACTTCGACCTCTGGACAGAGGCCGAGATAGAGAGCGTTGACCTGCGCTCGCGCCGCGTGCGCTTGAGAAGCGGCGAGGATTTACGGGCCATCAGCATCGTCATCGCAACGGGCGTCAGACGCCGCCGTCTCAACGTGCCGGGCGAAGAGGAGTTGAAG
>DASVVZ010000131.1:0-8311 GCA_036389875.1 Pyrinomonadaceae bacterium | reverse complement strand
AAGGGCAAGTGGTTAGTGCTCCTGTTCTATCCTTTGGATTTCACTTTCGTCTGCCCGACCGAGTTGACCACCTTCTCGGATCGCTACGAGGATTTCGAGGGCATAGGCGCGGAGATCATAGGCGTCTCGACCGATTCGGTCTACTCGCACAGAGCATGGCTGCAAACTCCGCGCGACAAGGGCGGCGTGGAAGGCTTGAAGTACCCGCTCGCGGCGGACGCGACAAAGCAGGTGGCGCGCGACTACGGTGTGCTCATCGAGGACAAGGGCGTCGCGCTGCGCGGCCTCTTCGTCATAGATCCGGAAGGCATACTGCGCTACAAGGTCGTGCATGACCTCAACGTGGGCCGCTCGGCGGAAGAGACCATTCGCGTCATCCAGGCACTTCAGACCGGCGGGCTCTGCCAGGCGGAGTGGAAGCCCGGTCAGGAAACAATTAAAGCTTAATAGCCAACAGCTGCCAGCGATCAGCATTCAGCTTAGAAACAGACGGGGCTGAATGCTGAATTGTCTGGCTGAGGTTTAATATTATGCCGTTGAGAATAGGGACGGAGATGCCGTCGCTCGATGAGGCGACGGAGTGGTTTAATGCGACGCAGGCGCGCGCAGAGAGCGAGAGCAAGGGGCATCCTACGCTCGTGCATTTCTGGGCCGTCAGTTGCGGCATCTGCAAGGACAACATGCCGCGCGTGAATGAATGGCGCGACTCGCGGCGCGAAGACGGTTTGCGAGTGATAGCCGTCCACATGCCTCGTTACGAAGCGGACACGAACGTTGAGGACGTGCGGGAGGCTATAGCCAAATACAACATCACGGAGCCCTGCGCCGTTGACAACATGCACAAGCTGCGCGAGGCGTTCAAGAACGACCAGGGCTATGTTCCGGCCTATTATCTCTTCGACGCCGAAGGGAAGCTTCGCTGCTTTGCTGCCGGAGAGCGCGGGCTGGACATGCTGGCTTCCGCGCTTGAGCGCGTGATGGCGGCGGCGGTGAAGAAGGAGCCAGCCCAGTCAGAAGCGACAGCGTAAAGCTGGAACGCTTCATTCAGCTTGCAGAAAAGAGGGCGCGTGAGAACTGATTGACTCTCACGCGCCCTCTCTTTTTCTTTGCACCCGAAGCCCGGCTGAGGCTTTAGAACTGTTTTATCAGGAGGCTCAGGAGATAGATGGCGACCGCTGCTGAGCCTATCAGGAGCGCAATCAGCACCAATATGATGACGCCCACGAAGAGCCAGTCGCTTATTCTTCCGTGCCGCGCCTCTTCCTTCGAGACGGTGGCGCGACGGCGAATCAGCTCCATGTTCATCTGGTTGGACTTCCAGGCTGCGTCGAACAGGTCGCCGACAAAGGGAACCGCGCCCAGCACGTAATCTATACCGATGTTGAAGCCCATGCGAAGGAGCGTGATTTTCGGGACGCGATAGCGAACAGCCGCCGCCAGTATGTAGAAGGAGGCGATGCTCGTTACGGTATCGCCCACGCCCGGAATCAAGCCTATGATGGCGTCCAGCCCGAATCGCCAGCCGACGCCCGGGATGCGGAAAAGCCCGTCCATCCAGCGACTCAGTTGATCCAGGCTCTCTTCGATTTCAACGGTGTGCGCACGCTCCAGCGTCTCGCCCCGCGCCGCGCCCGCTGCCCTTAATCTTTCCATAGCTCTTGAAGACATCTTCCCTTTGCTCCTTGCCTAAAACTTTCTAACGCAGACGCGTCATCTGCTGCCAGAAGAACTTGCCCAGACGCGCGAAGGCGTTGCCGCCCCCGTCATTCTTCGTTGGGGCTTGAGGGAGGCCGAGTTCGAGGGCAAGTTTCGGGTCGGGCGGCGCTATGTCCTGGTCGCCTCGCTTCTGCGAGAGCCAGCGCGAGAAGATGCGTGCAACTGTGCGCCTCTGTTCAATCGGCGCTTCGGCGATAAAACTGCCGCGCAGGTCGTCCAGCTCTGCCACCTCAAGGCGGTTCGCGTTGTAGTAGCTCCTCAAAGCCGAGAAGAATTTCTCGTCGCCCATCAAGCGGCGAAGAGCCGCGAACATCAGCGCGCCTTTACTTGAGACGATTGCAGAGTACTGGAAAGAGTTCCTGTACTCGCGCGCCGCGCGGTCTGCTTCCATATCTTCGCCGCCGAACGTGCGGTAGATTTTGTAGACGCCGCGCAACTGGTCATCGAGCGCCGTCTCGGCTCGCTCCGGCCCGTGCACCTCTTTGTAGTAGAGAAGCGCGGACCAGTTCGCAAGGGCTTCATCAAGCACAGGCGAGCGCTCTGGGTCGTTGCCGACGGCCATGCCCCACCACTGGTGCGCGATTACGTGCGCGACTGTAAATTCCAGGCTGTCTTCGAGAGAGGCGCGTTGCTCGCGCACAATCTCCGGCAGGTTGCGCATCGTGGGGGAATCAAAGTCCACGTAGAAGGCTGAGGCTATGACGGAGAAGCAGGAGAACTCCGCAGAGCCGAGGCCGGCCACGAGCGGCGCTTCAGCGACCGTGACGGATTTGAAAGGCAGCGGGCCGAAACGAGCGGTGTATGCTCGCAGAGCTTCGCTGGCTACGCCCAGCACGCGGCGGCCAATAGTTTCGTGGCCTTCCGTGAAGATGGAGCGGACGGTGACGCCGCCCACGCTGCGCTCTTCGGCTCGAAGGCTGCGGCCAGCTATGATGGCGAAGCTGCGCATATTCTCGCCCGTGAAGACGCGCGTCTGAGTTGCTTCGGCGCTCTCCTGCTTCATCGTTTCCTCGCCTGAAGTAAAGAGCGGAAGGTTAGCGGAGGTGCGTATCTCGACCCTGTAGTCCGCGATGTCTGCGTAGACAGGGTCGCCTATACTCTGTTCAATCTTGCGCTGCCAGTCGTCGCCCTCGCGCGCGGCAAGAATCGGATAGCTTGTGCCTAAGAGAAGCACTCCGCGCGAGCTGAAATTTATCTCGCGTGCGCGCCGCATCTCTCGCTCGCCCCTTAAGACGGCGCCCACCTGCTGAACAAGGTGAGCCAGCAGGCCCGTTTCATCAACATCAATCTCCGGCACGCTGCCCCTGAACTCCAGCAAGATTTCGGTAGGGGCTCCTGCCGCCACCGCCTCGCGCAGCATGACGCGCAGCGTCTTTCCCTGCTCTTCGAGTACGAAAGGAAGCGGCTCGTTCGTGCGGGCAGAGCGTATGCCTGTCACCTCAAGTTTTGGCTCGTCCGGAGCCGTCTCGGGGTTCGAAGCCGCGGGGCCGGAAGGTTGTGCCGCGCGTTGCACGGCCGCGCGCATGTTCGGATAGAGATGAAAGTAGAGCACGTTGGTAGAGCGGTCGCTTGAGTTAATCCAGCGAAGCCGCTCCGTGCCCGTGTATGTTCTGGCGGCTACGTTGAGGTCCAGCGTGATGCTGTAGCGGGTGCGCTCGGGAGCGTTTGAGCTTCGCGCAGCCTCCTGCGCCATCGTGACGGAGCGCGTGCAAACCAGGGCGAGCAGCAGAAGGCAGAACGCCGCACGGACGCCCGCTCGCGCGGGCATCTTATAGAAAGCTTGTATGGCTGACTCTTTCAACGCTCTCTCTATCGCTTCTTCTTCCCGTTCTCCCTGGCAACTCTGGCGCGCGGCGCGGGCTGGTTGCCAACTTTAGATGCGGGCCGCGCCGTTTCCGTCACGGCGATATTGCGAATCTTATCGCCGCGCGCAATTTTATCGACCACGTCCATGCCCTCTACGACGCGCGCAAAGACCGTGTAGCCTCCGTCCAGATGCGGCTGCGGGCTGTGGGTGACGAACCACTGCGAGCCGCCCGTGTCTTTGCCTGACAGCGCCATCCCGACAGCGCCCGTCATGTACGGGACTTCGTTAATCTCGCAGCGAATCTGGTAGCCCGGCCCGCCGTTTCCGTCGCCCCTAGGGTCGCCGCCCTGTACGACGAAGTTGGGGACTACGCGATGAAAGCTTATGCCGTTGAAGTAGCCGCGCCTTGCAAGCTGTAGGAAGTTATCAACGGTCAGAGGCGCGTCTTCCGTCAGGAACTCCATAGTGAAAGAGCCTTTGTCGGTAGTGACGAGGGCGCGCACGCGTTTGTTGGCGCGCTCCATGACGCGCCGGTAATCCGCCAGCGTGTTGCGCGTCTGCACAGTCCCTATACGCGAGTCGAAATCGCCCGCGCCAGTTGCTTTCAGAACGGCTGCGGCTCGGCGGCGAACAAGATAATCAAGCGAGCCAAGCCCGGCCTTGAGCGCTTCAGTGGCGCTCTCTGACTTCTGCTTGCCGAGCGCGTCCAGGATTGCCAGCGCCGCATCGTTCAGCTCGTCGCGCAGGCTTACGGGCAGCGCCTCGGAGAGCGCCCGCGCAGCCAGCTCTTCCGGCGGAAGCTCTCCTAACAGCTCCGCGGCGGTGGCACGTACGACTACATCCTTCGCCTTGAGCTGTTGCCTGAGAAGCTCCGCCAGGTCGTTCGGCTTAAAGGCCGCCAGAGCGCGCAGCACATCCGGCGCGGCCAGAAAGGGAAGATTTTTATCCTCAAGCATGGCGCGCAAGATGGCGACGGCGTCCGCCTTCACGCTCATGACAGCGTTGCCGTCCGATTCGGTCTTGAGCGCGGCGATCTCCGTCAGGGCCTGCGCCATGCTGGAAACGCGACGCCAGTCCTTCAGGAGCTGAGCACGCGCGGCCTCGTCCGTTATGCGGTCGAAAGGCTTTTCGCGCACGTAGAGCGCCGGCGCTATACGCACAAACGCCGTCTCAATTTCCGGGTCAACGCCCTCTTCAAGCTCGCGCAACTCGCGCAGCCAATCCACAGCCTCCTTGTTCCAGGTGTTGCCGAGCGTGCGCCCGAGAGCAGTTGCAATCTCAAGCAACTCGTTCAGCTCCGGAGGTCGCGCGTCGGCCCCCTTTGCCCGCCCCGACCTGTATTCGCTCGTCAGCTTCCCGGCGCGCTCAAGCAGAGGCTTCGTCATGCGCTCGTCTTTCAAGGAAGCAAGAGCGCGTATGGCGCTCACTCGCACGCGCTCGTCCGCGTCCTGCAACCGCGAAACCAGGGCATCGAAAGACGCCTTGTCTTCGGCGGCCCCTGCGACGCGCGCCGCGTTGGCCCGCACGACCGCGTCCGCGTCACCCGTCAGAAGCGAGCGCACAACGTCAAGCCCGTCTTTCGACTTCAGCCGCGCCAAGGTGTTGAGCGCGTCCGCACGCACTCGCGCGTCTTTGTCCGAGAGGAAGCCGGCGACGGCCGGGCCTGCATTCGCCGGGCGCGCTCGCAGAGCAGCCGTCAAGCCGAGCAGAACGGTCTTAGCGTCCGCCTGCGGCCTGCGCTCCGCTTCCGCCTTCAGCGCAGCCAGTATGGCTTCACCGATTATGCGTGAGCGCGCCTCTTCAGCTTTCGGCAGCGCGGCGGCTATCTTGCCCAGCGCTTCAAGACATCGGGCGCGCACCTCCGAAGACTCGCTCACCTTAAGCTCCGCCATCAGTCCTTCAGCGCCCTTAAGGGATTCCGTCTCGCCCAGGGCGAAAGCCGACATGGCGCGCACGTTCTGGTCTGCGTCCACGCGAAGCATCGTCACCAGAAGCGTGACGGCGCGTTCGTCCCCTATGCGACCGGCGGCAAGAGCAGCACGACTGCGTACCCCTGCGCTCTTGTCCGAAAGCAGGCCGGCCAGTTCGTTATCCCAGCGCCGCTCGTCCTCCGCGCGCATGATACGTAGCAATACATCCTGCGAGATGCCGACGCGCGTAGCAGAAGCAGGAGGAGAAGGCTGCGACCTCTTCTGTTGCGTGGAAGATTGACTCTGCGCGCCCCTCTGCTGCTGTGCATAGGTGCTGCCCGTGGCAAACAGCGCAACGACCAGCGAAACGTAGACGGCGCGCTTTATGGCCCGAGCAGGCAATAACGTCGCGCCGCTTCGGTAGTTTTCAGGCTTCTCTTTTTTTCTCATGGAATCAAGGGGGGTAAAGAAAGTAAAAAAGCAAAAGTAAGTAAGGCAGCCGGAGCCGCTTTTACAGGTAAGAGCAGAAGCAGAGAAATTCAATCCATCTCTTTCTCTTCTACTTTTACCTTTTTACTTTTGCTTTATCGCCGCTTATGTGTCAAGAGCGCCGGGGCCCGGGCTGGCCGTTATATTGAAGCTGGCGCTTCAATTCTCTCCACCTCTACGAGCGCGTCGTAGAAGGTCGCGCCGCCGCCCATGTCCGTGAGCGTTTGAGAGGTGAGCTGGTTGATGTTGGTGCCGTTCGGCGAGAGCTTGTTCCACCAGACCGAGGGCGAAACGACCACGCCGCGACGCGCCCGCGTAGTGACGACGGCGCGCAGCTCCGTAGAGCCGCGTTCGTTGAAGGCGCGCACCATTGCTCCGTCCTCTATGTTGCGCCGCATGGCATCCTCCGGGTGAATCTCTATGAAGGGATAGTGCTCCTGTCGCAGCTGCTTTGAGAGATTGGCGAAGCTGGAATTGAGAAAGGCGTGCGCCGCGGGGCTTATCAGCGCCAGCGGAAAGCGTCGGGCCAGTTCGGGCGCGCTATCGCGGGATTCGCGCGGCGGGATGTAATCCGGCACGGGCTCCATGCCGCGCGCCTCGAGGCCCGGGGAATAAAGCTCGCACTTGCCGGAGGCGGTAGGGAAATTTCCTTCCGCAAACGGCGCGAAGGTTTCCGGCACATTGAGCCGCATCCAGCCGCGCTCGCGCAGCTCCTCAAGCGTGATGCCCTTAAACGCCGGATGCTCGTTCGAAAGGGCCTGACGCGCAATCTGTTCGTCCGAATCGCGAAAGCAATCCTCTTCAAAACCTAGACGGGCGGCGAGCAGGCGGAAGACTTCCGAATTTGATTTGGCTTCGTGAAGCGGCTCGATGGCCGGCTCGTTTATCAACAGGTACAGATGGCCGTACGCCTTGTGCAGGTCGAAGTGCTCGAGCTGCGTCGTTGCGGGCAGGACTATGTCGGCGTAATCGGCCGTATCCGTCATGAACTGCTCGTGTACGACGGTGAAGAGGTCTTCGCGCCTGAGCCCCTCGAGCACGCGCGACTGGTCGGGAGCAACGGCCGCCGGGTTCGAGTTGTAAACGTAGAGAGCGCGCACGGGCGGAGATTTTACTTCCAGAAGAATCTCGCCAAGCTGGGACATGTTGAGCGAGCGCGGCGCAGGCTTCGGCATAAGGTCCGGACGCTCCAGCGCCTGATAGTTGAGCGGGAACGTGCCGCTCGTAGAGAGCAGCACTCCGCCGGCGGCATCGCGCCACGCGCCCGTCACCGCAGGCAGAGAGCAGACGGTGCGGACAGCCATCCCGCCGCCCGCGTGCCTCTGCAAGCCGTAGTTAGCTCTAATCACGCTCGGGCGCGTCCCGGCGTAACGTCGCGCGAGACGCACGATTGTTTCCTCTTCAAGGCCGCAGATGCCGGCCACGCGCCCGGGCGTAAATCCCTCGGCGCGCTCGCGCAGCTCATTTGCTCCGATCGTGTAGCGCTCAAGGTAATCCGCGTCCTCAAGCCCTTCGGCGAAGATGACGTGCATCATGCCCAGAGCGAGCGCCGCGTCCGTGCCCGGCAGGAGCGCTATGTGCTCGTCGCACTGGTCTGCCGTGCGCGTGCGCCTAGGGTCAATCGCTATCACATGCGCGCCGCGTGTGCGCGCCTCAAGAATCTGCGGCCACAGGTGAACGTTCGCCGTCAGGGTGTTCGTCCCCCAGAGCAGAATCAGCCGCGCCTCCTGAAAGCGTTCGGGGTCTGTGCCGATGCTCGCGCCGTATGTGGACTTGTAGCCTTCCGACCCTGCGGTCGCGCAGATTGTTCTCTCCAGTTGAGAGGCGCCGAGGCGATAAAAGAAGCGGCGATCCATAGACTGAGACTGCACCAGGCCCATCGTGCCGCAGTAGCTGTAGGGCAGAATGGTCTCTGCGCCTTCGGCGGATTCCGACAGCGACTTGAAGCGCGCGGCTATCTCGTCCAGAGCCTTGTCCCAGCTAATCGCTTCAAACTTTCCCTCGCCCTTTTTACCCGTGCGGCGAAGGCAGGTTTTGACGCGCCCCTCGCTGTGGGTGCGCTCGTGGTAGTTGGCGACCTTCGTGCAGAGAAAGCCGCGCGTGAACGGATGATCGGGGTCGCCGGCAACCTTCACCGCGCGCCCGCCTTCGACCGTCACCAGCATAGCGCACGTGTCAGGGCAATCGTGCGGGCACGCGGCTCGCACAACTTTCAAGCTTCGCTTCGGTTGACTGTCCATCATCTCTTTCCTGCTCGGCCTTACGAAAAGTTCAGGCCCATAGTTTACCAGAAGCTCGCTGGATTTCACTTGTCGATTGATAAAAAGGCGCGGAATGTACCGAGACAATCTTAAAAGCACTGATAAAAGAGAAGGCGCATTAGGAGCCA
>DASVVZ010000130.1:0-8853 GCA_036389875.1 Pyrinomonadaceae bacterium | reverse complement strand
GAAGCGCGCCGCTCCGACCGCTTCAAAGAGCAAGACCGCTGCGAAGAAGGCGGTCGCGCCCAAAGCCAGGAAGGCCACGCCGGGCGACATCACAGGTTAAGGGAAAGATAATTTATCCCGAAAATAAAGGTGGCGGAGTTGAAGCGCATTCAACTCCGCCACCTTTATCTTTGAATCTCTTCCTAATCTACAGGGTGACGGCGGCGGTGCGAGAGCAGCTTGTAGAGCAGATGCGCTATGAACCATGCGGCCAGTGACGAAGCCGTCAGAGACCAGCCTATTGACGAGATGTCTACATCCGCGCCTTCAAGGAAGGCGCTGCCCAGCGCCAGGAGAACGCTCGTGAGCATAATACGTGCGCTCCAGCGCCTCACCAACTGGAGAGTTTGGAGCCAGTTGATGCGCTTCAGCTCGGCAGACAGGTACTCGTCGTTATCGTTGAGCAGCGCGTAGTAATCCGCCTCGCGCCTGGCGAATCGTGCCGCGGCTTCGTCCGGGGCGATCCGCGCGGCAGACTGGTAATGATGTATGACGTGCGCCAGCTTCCCGTTTCTGAGCGCTATCTCGGCCAGCCCCGTCTCGGCGCGAAAGCTGCGCGGCTGGGCTTCGAGCGAGAGGCGAAAAAGCCGTGTCGCTCTGTTTATGTCTCCGAACTCGAAGAAGCTCTCGCCTATTCGCGCCAGAAGATGCGAGTCCTGCGCCGCGTGGCGCGCGGCCAGTCGAAGGCTTGCGCGCGAGCGCGAAAGAAGCCGCGCGTCGGCCAGAGCGCTCGCCTGAGAGCGAAGAAAGCGCGCGAACTCATAGAGCAGCCAGCCGTCCTTCGGCGCAACCAGAAGCGCGCGCCGAAAGGCTTCGGCAGATTCCCTCAGGCGTCCCGCGGCGCGAAGCTGATTGGCGACCAGGCGCAGGAGACGGCCGCGCTCAATCTCGGAAATCGAAAGCCCGTGCGGCTCTGCGTAGCTGGCGTCGCCTCTTCTCTTATGCTCCCGCAGACGAAAGTCCGGCAGCGCGCCTTCCAGCACGGATGAAGGAGCCACGCGCAGAAGCTTCGTCATCTCTCTCAGGCTCTTTGGGTCCACCAGGTAGTCTCTAAGCTCGCGTGAGCGTGCGTCCAGCTTCTCGTCATGCAGGAGCGAGAAAAGGCACTGCACCATCCGGCGATAATTTCCGCCGGAGGCGAAGCTGAAGCTTAAGCCGCGCCCGACGACCTCGCTGCGGTATCGATATCGAACAGAGCCGCCGCGCCTGAGAGTCCGCACGGCATAGGTCTCTACCTGCTCTACTTCGTCAATGTTGAGACGGATCGCGCGTCCCCTTAAAATCTTGTGCAGGATGGCCCACAGGCCCGTGCGCGAAAGGACGCGCCCTTCTATGCGTATGCGGTCGGTGAAGGCCGCGAGCGGCATAAAGACCCAGGCCCAGATCAGAGCTATGATAGCCGCTTCGTCATATTCGGCGCGTATCAGCAGCAGCGACAGCAGTGAGAGTGTGAGAGCAAAGAAAAAGTAGCTGCCGGGAGACGAGCGCACGCTGATGAGCGGCGCGACTTCCGAGCCGGGCGCTATGGTTTTGGCGGGCACGCCCGCGACCACGTGTGCTATTTGCGGGGTCTTCGTCACTTCTTCAAACTTTCTGCCGCCTCTGGCGGGCACTCCACCGTAACCTCAAGCGAGAATGAGCCGCTTGCTCCGGGCGCAGGTTCAGTGTAACGCAAGTCAGCGAATTGGACGAACGATTCCGTCAAACAATCTCCGCGAGGCCGGGCTACTGGAAAGCGTGCGAAATTCAGAAAGATTCGAGCCCGCTCGTCCCGGCTGGCCTTCGCCACGGCCTGAGCCGTTTCCCCCGAAGGCTTCTGATATAGAACTACATCACGAAGCGGCCCCGTATTCCCGTTCAAATCCAGATTAAAAAGAAAGGTGGCGCCGTTCGTCTCGGCCACGCAGCGCCAGAGCGTAGGGTCTGCGAGTGACGGCATCGCGGCCAGGCGCGTGACTGTCTCTCCCCTGCCCGCGGCATAATCAGCGGCCAGCCTGCCCGCCTCATTGACGGCGCGCGAGTGCATAACCCCCAGTATTGCCCAGTAAACCAGCACGAATGAGAGAGCGGCTACGGCGATACGGCTACCCCAGCGCTTTTCCATGTGAGACAGCCGTGCTATGACTAGCAGCACGACTCCCGCGACCCATCCAACTTGTACGAGTAAAGGAATAGACGGGCCATTAGGCCTGAGCGGAAGCAGGATGATAGCCGCGCTCAGCAACATGCCGAGCAGCGTCCAGAAGCCTGTACGTAACCAGCCGCGCGCCGTCAGCAGAAAACATGCGCCGCCGAGCACCAGCCAGAGCCAGGGGTCAACTATGAATACAAGGTCGCCGTAATACCAATGCCCGTCCCAGGGCAGGAATGGACGCACGCCGTAATTGTTCGTCCAATCGAGCAACGGGTGAGTCGCCGTCGCCAGAAGCGAAGCTATCAAGAGCCCTCCGAGCCTGAAGCGCGAAGGCTTCCCACGTATGAGCGCCAGCAGCTTTTCGCCGCCATAAAAGAGCAGGGGCAGCAGAAGCGCCATGATAAGCGCGCCCGCAATGGAATGAGTAATCCCGCGATGATGATGCAGGTAGACCCAACGCCCCCAGAAGGTCGTCACCACGTCCGCGTCAGGAGCATTCGCAGCCAGTATGCAGAGCGCTGTCGCTCCGGGCGACAAACGCTCCAGACCGGCCTTGGCAGCCGCCAGCCCCACGAGCGAGTGTGTAAGATTCTCCATATAAAAAGAGTCTGGAGAGGCTAGAGAGCCCTCCGAGTCCGTAGAGAGTCAAATGCTCCTTTCTACGGACTCTACAACTTCTCAGGACTCTCTAGACTTTATGAAAGCGGTAAGTCGGATGGGGCTTCGGGCGGAAGCTGCGCGTAGCGTGCGGCGTCCAGCTTTTGCAGCTTGGTCTCGGCTTCTCGCGCGGCGGAAGATTTGGGCAGTGGCTTGCCGTCTGGGGATTTTGCCTTGCGCGAGTTGTCTGCTATCTGGAAGAGCAGGTCAACCGCCTCCTTGGTCTTACCCTGCTTTTCGTATATGGAGGCCAGTCGCAGGTTAACGGTTTCAGCTGGAATCGCAGGATTGTTCTCCTGTGCCAGTTGCTGGTAGAGCGCTATGGCGGCATCCGCCTGGCCGTCCGCCTCCCTTGCCTGAGCGAGCGCGAAGCGGGACTGCGCCGCCACGTCCGTATAGCTGCTCTTGGTCAGGGCGTCCAGCTCGCCCAAGCCGCGATTGCGGTCGAGCGTCAGGTGGCTGACGGCTATAAAGTAGCGCGCAATCTCGCGCGTCTGGCCGCTGTATTTGTCCGCTACCTTCTGAAACTCTGCTGCGGCGCGTTCGGCCCTGGCCTGCTCCGTGGGAAAGGAGGGCTGATTGGAGCCCGGCACGGGCTGCGCCTGTACGGGCGTTGATGCTACCTCTATGGCGCGTCCGAGTGCCTGGGCCGCCTCCTGGCTCTTCTTGTTACTCCACCAAGAGAAGATGCCCGCAAGTATGGCGACTCCGACTATGCCGGCCAGAATGTAGAGGAGGAGGCGTCCCTTTCCTTCCAGCCGGTCGCCCACTCTGTCCAAGACCTGTATGGTCTTATCGCGAAACTGATCCTTCTTTAATTCGCGCTGCCGCTTTTTACTGTATTTAGCCACGTCTTTTCCTCTTGCAAGAACGCATTGTCGAGTGCGTTCCTTTTACCGTCAGTAGAGTGAATCAGTCACTCTAACGGGCCGTGCGAGAGGTTGTCAAGCCTGGCGTCCGGCGTAGTTATTGACGGGTCTTTCCGGGCCGTGATAGGCTCCGAAGCCAAAGCACCTCGTTTTGTCAGCACTCGTCAATAGAATCTTTTTGCAAACGCCGCCGCCCTCTTCAGTCATCGAATAGATGAGCTTGAATCAATGGTTGGGAAGCGATGAGGGATTCGATGGGTCTGAGGCTGAGGGCTTTTCACACCCGTTGCCGGTAAAAGCTTCTGAACGGCATGAGAATTTTTTGGGAACAAACAGTCTTAAGGCGGTGTCTAAGGGTGCGACTGTCCGGGAAGCCAGTGAAGTCGCATGTCCGGCTCCCAGCCGCCGGGGGATAGCTAAGTGAGCTTCGGAGAGCCCATAGCCCTTCGCGGGCACGCGGAACTGGACGAAGTCGCGCAGGCGACTCCGGTCGAGGTTCGTACGGCAGCCGAAGCACAGTTCATTGAAAGATTACGCGCGGGCGAACCTGCGGCCTTTAACCGGTTGGTTGAAGACCGCTCAGGCGAAGTATACGCACTGCTCTATCGCCTGACGGAAGACCCGGAGGAGGCGCGCGACCTGACGCAGGAGACTTTCCTGCGAGCCTTTCAGGCCATCACCAACTTTCGCGGCGACGCCGATTTAAGGACGTGGCTCTACCGGATAGCGGTGAATCAGGCGCGCAATCGCTGGCGCTGGTGGCGTCGGCGCAGGCGCGAGCAGACGGTCTCGCTGGACGCCTCGGACAAGCACGAGTCAAGCCCCCTGGGGCTTCGTCTCTGCGACACGTCGCAGCCAGACCCGGAGCAGACGACTCTGGCGCACGAGCGCGAACAGCAGCTGCGCTCGGCTCTGCGCTCGCTCGGCAGCTCCTATAGAGAGGCCGTCATCCTGCGCGATATTGAAGGATTAAGCTACGAGGAGATCGCGGTCACGCTGGAAATCAGCGTCGGCACGGTCAAATCCAGACTGGCGCGGGGCCGCCTTGAGCTGCGCCGCAAGCTGGAAAGCTCTTTGTAAATCAGTTTTTAATTCTCAGTTCTCAGTCTTCAGAAAAGCGACGATTGCTTTTTACAGAAAGCTGAGAACTCAAAACTGAAAACTGTAAATAGCGAATGGTTGACCCACCCCGGCTTCACAACAAACTCGGTGCCAATTGGGTCTAAGTGACGAAGACGGTTTTAGGGGGAAAGCCAGAGTTTTTTTGAAGGTGCGGGCGAATTTGAAACGTGGCCAGCAACACCCGTTCTGATTCTCGCTCTCAACCGGAGAGAAACCTTCGGGGTCATCCGCTAGATGCCGTAGAGTTGCTTCCTTCAAGCAAGTCAGGAAGCAGCCGGGGTCGGCCAGCCATTCGCTAACTCAGGTGGCGGTAAGAAGGTTCCGGTTCCTATAGACACCTGACCCCTGATTTTATGAATTGTGAAGAGACAAAGCAGGCGCTCTCGTCCTACGTGGATGACGAATTGTCTCTGCCTGCGCGAGCAGCGTTTGACGAGCATCTGCGCCACTGCCCCATGTGCCGCGAAGAACTGGCGGCCATGCGGTCGCTCGTGCGCGGGCTGGCGGTGCTGCCGAGGCCCGTGCCTCCGCCCTACCTGGCTTCCACCATCAACGATGCTCTATTGATAGAAGCCGGGGCCGTCCTCAAACAGCCGAAGCTGCCCCTTTCGGCACGCCTCATGCGATGGCTACAGCCGCGCGTGATGCCCTACACCGTGGGCACCTTCGCCTCCTGCCTTCTTTTCATACTGATGTTCACGGCGCTGCGCTCGTCGCTGATGGCGTTCCGCACCTTTGACCGCGCGACGCGCGGCTCTTTCGCCTCCACTTACCGTATCACCTACTTCGAGGGAGAGGATGCGGGCTACGACATCAACAAGCCCATTACGCCCGAGAGTCTGGCTGCGCGCCGCTCAGCCGTCGGAGTCGAATCTCCAAGCCTGAATCCGAACGGGGCGCTGGCGGCCCTCGCCTGGACGCCGACGCGCGACAGGCTCTCCTCAGACGACGACATGATCGTCGTGACGGACGTTTTCAGCAACGGCCGCGCCTCGCTGGCGGATGTAGTTCAGGCCCCGCGCGACCGCCGCCTGCTGGATGAGTTTCAGAATGCGCTCAGGGAAGGGCCTGCCTTCGTTCCGGCCTCATACGACAAGCGGCCACAGACCATGCGCGTCGTCTTCGTCCTCCAGAAGATTAACGTCCGCGAGGGCGACTTTTAGCCCGCAAGCCACTTAATTCCCACACTTCCTTCTCTCGCTTGACGCACGCTTTAGCCGCGTGCTAGTTTGCCATTTCAGCCATTTAGTTTCGTTCTGCATATCTTTTGACCTATCAGTGTGTAGGAGACCCCGGAAGGTGGATACACCTCAGCTTAAACAGACGCCGCTTAATCAGGCGCACCGTCGCATGGGCGCGCGCATGGTCGATTTCGGCGGCTGGGACATGCCCGTACAGTATCCGGCCGGCACAATCGAAGAGCACTTAAGAACGCGCACGCACGCAGGGCTCTTCGACGTTTCGCACATGGGCGAGATAGACGTTCGAGGGCCGGACTCGATCGCCTTCGTCAACCGCATCACGTCGAACGACGTGACGAAGCTGGTTGACGGCCAGGCGCAGTATTCCGCCCTGACTACGCCGGAAGGCACCGTGATTGACGACCTGCTCGTCTATCGCTTTGCACAGGACAGGCTTCTGCTGGTAGTCAACGCCTCCACGACGCCGAAAGACTGGGACTGGATCACCTCGCACAAAGCGGGTGAAAGTGTTGAACTGAAGAACGTGAGCGCGGACTATTGCCAGCTTGCGCTTCAGGGGCCGGGCGCTCTGGGAATTCTACAGACCCTGACGGACCTGCCGCTCTCTGAAATCAAGTACTATCACTTTCGAGAAGGCTCCGTGGACGGAGTGCCTTCTATAGTCTCTCGCACCGGCTACACGGGCGAGGACGGCTTTGAGGTCTATGCGGCCGCAGACAAGGCCGAGCAGCTTTGGGACAGGATTCTTGAGGCGGGTCGCCACGGCGAGACGGACGGCGCTCTGCCCTGCGGGCTCGCCGCTCGCAACACGCTCCGGCTCGAGTCGGCGATGGCTCTTTACGGCAACGACATAGACGACACGACCACCCTTTACGAAGCCAACCTGGGCTGGATCTGCAAGCTCAACAAGGGAGATTTCATAGGGCGCGAAGCCCTCGCCCGCCAGAAGGAAGAAGGCGTCAAGCGCCGCCTTGTGGGTTTTGAGACGACGGAGCGCGGAATAGCGCGCGACCATCAGGACGTTCTGATAAATGGCGAGCGCCTCGGACAGGTCACCTCCGGCAGTCCCGCCCCATACTTGAAGAAGAATATCGGCCTCGCATACGTCCCCGTAGAATTCGCCAAAGAGGGACAGGAGATTCAGATAGACGTGCGCGGTCGAGCCGTCGGCGCACAAATTGTGCCGACGCCATTTTATAAACGCAAAAAAGAGTAATCAGTTTCCAGTTTTTAGTTTTCAGTTTTCAGTAGAAAGCGACCCGCTCTTTTCTGAAGACTGGAAACTCAAAACTGAAAACTGATTAAGGGAGATATTCATGGCGAACGTACCAGAGGATTTACAGTACAGCAAAGACCACGAGTGGCTCAGGGTCGAAGGCGATGTGGCCGTCATAGGCATCACGGATTACGCCCAGAACTCTCTGGGCGATGTCGTTTATGTAGAGCTGCCTAAATCGGGCGAAAAGTTCGAAGCGCACGAGTCCTTCGGCTCCGTCGAATCGGTCAAGGCCGTCTCGGAGATTTTCACGCCCATCTCAGGCGAGGTCGTTCAAGTAAACGAATCGCTGGCGGACGAACCGGAGAAAGTCAACACAGACCCTTACGGCGCGGGCTGGATGATACGCATGCGTATGAACAACCCGGGCGAAGTGGACAGCCTGCTGTCTGCGGTCGAATACGAAGAATTTACAAGCGGGGAGACAGAATAAAAGTTGCGTTACATTCCCAACTCGCCCGCCGAACGCGAAGAGATGCTGCGCGCCGTAGGACTTGAGCGCGCCGAACAGCTCTTCGACTCTATCCCGGCAGACATACGGCTTGACAAGCCGCTTCAGGTTCCGAGCGCGCTCTCCGAGATGGAGCTTCTGGAAAAGTTCAACCGGATGGCCGAGCGAAACCGTGCGGCCACGCGCGCAAGCTTTCTGGGAGCCGGAGCATATTCGCATTACGCCCCGACCATCATCGACCACCTTATCTCGCGCTCGGAATTCTTCACGGCATACACGCCGTACCAGCCGGAGATCTCGCAGGGCACGTTGCAGGCCATCTTCGAGTTTCAAACGCTGGTCTGCCAGTTGACGGGCATGGAGGTGGCGAACGCCTCCATGTACGACGGCTCGACGGCACTGGCCGAAGCCGTGCTCATGAGTGAGCGCATCACCCGCCGTAAGCGCGTGATTGTCTCTTCGGCCGTTCACCCGGAATATCTGGCGGTCGCTGACACCTACGTTCAACACTACGGCATTGAGCTTAAGCGCCTTGCTATAGACGAACAGACGGGCCGAACGTCAATGGATGCGCTCTCTGCTCTGGACGACAAGGCGGCTGCGATAGTTATTCAGTCGCCCAACTTCTTCGGCTGCATAGAAGAGGTTGCAGCAATCGCAGAGCGCGCGCACGCGGTGGGCGCTCTGCTGGTCGTGGCCGTCACGGAATCTGCCTCTTTAGGCCTGCTGCGCTCGCCCGGCTCCTGCGGCGCAGACATAGTTGTGGCCGAAGGCCAGTCCTTCGGCGTGCCGCTCTCCTTCGGAGGCCCCTACGTGGGGCTCTTTGCTACGCGAGACAAGTACGCGCGGCAGTTGCCGGGCCGGCTCGTGGGCGAAGCTTACGACAAGCAGGGGCGGCGCGGCTTTGTGCTGACACTGGCCACGCGCGAGCAGCACATACGCCGGGAGAAGGCCACGTCGAACATCTGCACGAACGAGGGGCTCATTGCGCTGGCCGCGACGATTTACATGGAGACGATGGGACGGCGCGGCATAGAAGAGACTGCACAGCAGTGCGCGCAGAAGGCTGCCTACGCTGCCCGCCGCATAAGTGAACTTGAGGG
>DASVVZ010000129.1:0-20981 GCA_036389875.1 Pyrinomonadaceae bacterium | reverse complement strand
TTTGACTACTGAGGCTAATGAGGTGCTCCGCCCCATCCATGACCGGATGCCGGTCATACTTCACGCGGAGGATTATCAGCTATGGCTGGACGATGATCTGCGCAAGAGTAGTTTGCGCGAGGAATTGCTGAGGCCATTTCCAGCTTCTGAGATGGAAGCGTACCCCGTCAGCCCATCAATCAACAGTCCCCGAAATCAAGGCGCTAGTTTGATAGAGCGAGCGACAATAAACTCTGCGTGAAATAACTATTTTTCTATGCAGGCTGAAAAGCGGCCACACAGCCGCTTTCGCCATTAATTATTTAGGGAATGAGTTGCTGAGGTATAGGTACCCTACGCTTGATTTACCTTGGGAAATACAAAGCCTCTCTGGCTAACAACTGGTTCCTCCCGACCCGTGTGAGGTATTTGGAAGCCAGAGCGTGGTCATAGAAGCTTTGAGCAGAATCACCCCGGATGGCCGAGCCCACAGCCCGGGAGACAGCGGCCTTGCCGCCCACGTTGGCCCCTTTCTCGTCTTCACACGCCCAGTTAGCCCTGCTTATTAGGCTCTATCTTGCGCGCTCGGATGGATCAAAGTGCGGGTCGCCTCAGGATTTCAGCCAGGCCTCGCAATCGGGCTGAGTCTCCTGCGCTCTTCGTCACGCCAGCGCTCTTCTCCAACGACGGCGCTAAGCTTTTGAGTTTTCCGACCTCCTTTTGATTCAGGCGTGAACTCTCTGCTCTTTGAATCGCCTGCCGCAGGGATGCGATTTGGTCAGCAGACAGAGCTTTCGAGCGTTCCAGTTGATCGATGTATGCCTTCGCCACGACCAGCTGTCGGGGCCACTCAATTTTCTCCTGGTTCTGAACATTCAATTCAGCCACCCGGACCGCTTTCGCGGCGTCGATCTCGTTCTGCGTCAGGTACTGGGTCGGCACGAGCTCAAAGATGTCCAGGCCGCGTGCGATCTCTGACGAGTAAATGTGACCGTTGTACCAGTAAGCTGACCATGCTCCACCGAGCACGAGCATCTTCGGATCAATCGGGCCCCGATCGAAATAGGCGATCTCAACCGGGCGGTCCGCGTCTGTAAAGTCCATGACGGAGATACCACCCTGGTACCAAGCCTGCACATAGATGTCCCGACCGGGAATCGGAATGAGCGAGCCGTTGTGCGCGACACAATTCTCGCTGTCACCCTGCGCCGCCGGTAATTTGTAGTAGCTGGCGAAGCCCAGCTTGTTATTCGTCAGGTTGAAGACCGCATTGGCGCCCCATTTGTTCGGATCGTTGGCGCGGCAGCGCGCACCTAGACCTCCGCCCCATTCATCGGTAAACACCACTTTTTTCCCATCATTCGAAAACGTGGCCGAGTGCCAGTATGAATAGTTCGGGTCGTTTACCGCGTCCACTCGCTTCGGATTGACTGGGTCTCGGATGTCCAGCAGAATTCCATTCCCCGAGCAGGCGCCTGCCGCGAGCCCGAGCGCCGAGTACACGGTAATGTCGTGGCACTGGTCGGTGAAGGACGGCTTGTCACGGTCGTGTGTGGGGCCGCTGCTCAAACTGTTCAGAACACCTGTCCTCGGATCCATAAACACTCTGGGACTCGATACTACCTGAGCATTTTGCGGTGTCGCCAAAGGCACCTTAATCACATCAATGCGAAAGAGCGCAGTATTCGGATCCTTGTCGGGCGGTTCACCCGAGCACCCGGCCAGTTCTTCGCTTTGACGGACAAAAGAGGTTCCCGAAACGTAAATGTAGACGTTGTTCTTGTCATTCGGATCGACCACCAGGGTATGCGTGTGCGAGCCGCGGCAGGTTTGTACCGCCGCCACCTGCTTTGGATTCCTGATGTCGGTGATATCGAAAATCCTTACTCCGCGGAAACGATCTTTTTGTGCTGCCGGCAGATTCGATTTGTTCTGTTGTCCCGCAGCGGGCCGAGGCGCGGGCGGAAATCCCTGGCTGCCGCAATCCAGTCGCCCGTTAGGCATCTCCACCGACATAAAGAGCAGGTTCTTGTAAACGGACACGTCGCCCTGCCCGCCCGGACATATAATCGAAGTCACCAGTCTGGCCCTGGCCGAATTGGAGATGTCGTAGATGTTGACGCCATAAAAGTTTCCCTGAAACAGGTAGTTGCCAGAGAATGCTAGGTCAGAGTTGGCGAAAGCGAGCTGAGCAGTAACCAACTGGGCAGGCTTTGTCATCTCCGAGGTATCTCCTATACCGAGTTGGCCCAGCGTATTCTGCACCTTCGGATCATCCGGATTGTTGGAGCCGAGTTGAAACGCGTCCGGCTTTTTGAGCAGCATGAGGTGTCTCATGCCCATCGCTGATTCACCCGCATCGTATAGCCCCGGCGACAGCTTGGCGCGCGGGTCGCCTGTATCCGAGCCTGTCATCCCCGCCGGTAGTGGCGGCGCCGATTTAGGGGCAAACGGATTCCCCCCGTCCTGGTTGACGGGTTTGGGCTGTGACGTTTTAGTGGACTCCGGAGACGGGGACGGCGAGGTCGTTTGTGCCAGCGGCCTGGTTGCAAAACACGAGCACAAAACGAGGGAAGTTATTAGTAAACGGCAAGCGATAGGCTGTACTCGAAGCATCGTATCTCCTCTACGGATTTTCACCCAGCATGGTTTGCATAATCCTGATCTCAGCGCGCTGGCTGTTGTCTACGTCCGTCGCGAAATTGAACAGTTCGGCATCCTGCCCCGCGCCAGCCGTGTCGAACAAATCCTTTACCATTATCAATGCACCTTTGTGGTGCTGAATCATGCCAGTCAAAAACAGGCGGTCAAACTCTGCGCCCTTCGCTTTCTTTAAGGCGTCCATCTGCTTAAGGGTAAGCATACCGGGCATGAGCATTTGATTGCCAGACATATCATGGCCGGGCATATCCATTCCCGCCATTTCCGGCATCGGAGGCTGTACAGGGGCACCCCTGACTTCGAGCCACCGTTTCATAAACTCCATTTCGTCTGACTGTGATTTGCTGATGCGCGCTCCGAGAAGGCGTATGTCCTTGTTCTCCGTACGCGATTCGATAAGCGCCGTCATCTCGACCGCTTGCGCGTGGTGCATGACCATCCCCTGCATGAACTCCACATCCTTCGGTGAACGTGGCGACAGTCGGGCTCTCGTCGATGGCGGCAGGGTTTGGGTTGGCTGGCCCGGCGCGCCGGGCTGCACGACGACCGGGGGCGCCTGAGTATCAGGCTGCTGAGCGCCGACTGGCTGCGGTAAGAAACATGTGAGTGCAGCGAACGCTATGAGCCCGCTTTTCGATAATGCAACCCTGATCACCGACCACGGCCTAAGCCTGGGCCTGAAAGGAAAAGACTGCACCGGCGTTGAGTCCTCAAGCATTGAGCGATCGCCTTACCACAAATAAGACAGCCACTATCTCATCTCTATATGGATCTGAGTATAGCATAGTCAAAAAGCTCTGTTGCAAAGATTGATTCGAGACAAAGAGTGTCATGAGAGGCTCAAAGTCTATGCTGTAATACGGAACAAGCCTTGGACAAACTTCGCCTGTCCCTGCGCGTCATCTCTGCCGATTCTCTTTAGTCATCCTTTCCGGATCATGTTCTGTTCGGTTGCAATACTGCTTGAGACGGATGCGATGACGTACCTATTCGAGCGCGGGTGGTTTACTGGTCATGAGGGAGGCTCCAGAAATAGGATGGATGAGGCGAGTTGTATTTATGCACAAGGTAGTTGGTAATAGCAATGGTCTTTACCGTTTAGGCCGTAGAAAGTGGTAAAAGTGGCGAAATAGCAGATTAGACTGAATAAACTGGTAGTTGATGCTTATTTGGTAGGATAGACCGGATATTCCGGTCTAATTGTAGTTCGGCGGCTATTCATTAAGATCACTGTTCATACGGCACTTTCCATATGTTTATGATATTAAACCCGAAGTCTACTTCCGTTACTACTAGCCCTTTTGTTGGAAGCATACCCATACATCTATCATCACCGAGATAAAGCATAAGTAATTTATTATCATAAAAAATGACATCTCCTGGTTTTAATTCTTGGGATACAAAATCACTTAATTTCATATTTCCTGGGGATTTGAAATTCTTTGATCCGAATTTATCCGCCAACTTACTCGAGTCATTCCAATATGTGTCCTGCTTAGTGAGGACATTAACTTGACTTAATATATATGTTACGAATCCCGAGGTGTCGAAGCCTACATCAGGTTCTTTGCCGCCCCAATAAAAGCGAACGGGCGGCTGCCTGTGGTAAAGGTTGAAAGCTATATTTAATGCCAGTTGTCTCCTGCCTTCAACACTACTTTTTATCTCTTGCTCATTAAAGCTATCAGGCCCTAAGGTAACCCTGATCCGTTTGGTTTGTTCCTCTAAGTCCCTCTTCTGTGTTTCTAAAATTTCTATATCTCTTCTCGCTTCCTCCGCTTGCTTTATCGCCGTCGCTTTACTACGCTCTAGCTTTACAACTCCCCATGCAGAGAGGCCAAGCACAATTAGACCCACTAATACAGGAATGAGAGTATAAAGCATAGCGCGCTTATATGCCCTTACTTCCTCAGTCTTTAGTTCAGATAGCCGTTTTTCAATCTCTTTCTCTTCAGGTTCCATACATCTATATACTAGCTATACATTATTGAGTAGCGGTTGATAAATCATTTATCAATTCCAAAAACTCTTTAAGCCGTTGTTTTCGTTCATCCTTCGGCAGATTAATAATTTCTGCACACTCCTTCTTCAGAAGTCTACATTTTGCAATTGCGATACGCCGTGGGGGGATCTCCTTATATGGCAAGAACGACCCTGCACTTGTAATTATCCCGAACATTGTCACTAATGATGGAGCAAGATTGGAATCAATAATCTTCGCTGCGGCCATAAACCACGCAACTAAGCTTAGTAGAAGGAAGATGAACCCGCCCACTAAAAGGATTCTCCACCACCTATGGAAAGAGGTGATGGCATCTCGATGGATGCCGATTAATTCATCAAAGTAAGACGAATCCATAAGATTAAGGATATAAAGCAACCTGGGTGCAATTATATAAGCCCCTTGCCGAAGAGAACAATTGTACAGCCAAAGAGTACAACGTGCTATCTCTTATAATTACAGCGAAGCATTATCGACCTTCAGGATCTTAGCTATAAATAAATGCTAGATCATTTCACTCCTTACTGTGTGTGCTTAGGCGGCGTGGTTAGACTGTATTTTGCCACGAACCGGTTTTTCCCCTGTGTTGCTTGTAGCAGTATATTGAAAAACTTCCGGCTCATTCCAGATGGTGCGCCCCCGAACAACTCATTCAACCCGAGCCGATGGAGCTTGATTCTCATTCGCGAGGATTGAATGCTTGATACAATGCTTCCGGCCGGGTTAATTCGGGCGTTAGGCTTTTCTCTTTTTTGAATCACCATAAGATGATATAAGAATTTTTCAGGAGGAAGCAAAATTGAATAAGCAACGAAAAGGGTTTTCGAGTTGTGAAATGTTGGAAACGAGGTTGGGTTTTATGCTCCTAAGAAGAGCACTAACCGGGATCGCCGTCCTTTTGATGGGCGCGAGCCTCGTCTTTACGGGGAGCACCTCTGCACACAACATTGATCTGGTAAAGGCAAGGGACCTGGCCCGTAATTATGCCCGGTCGGTGCGCGACGAGTCGGGCGGAAAATACCTCCATTTCTCAACGAGTTGTAAAAGAAACTTCCCCGGACACAACCACTCCGTACGTTGCGTGCTCGAATACCAAAACGCGAAGGATAGGGCTTCGGGTGTGTACACCTGCAAGGAGACTATCGAGCTCTATATGTCACCCCACCTTAGCTCAGGTGAGATGGGTTACAACATCATGGGGAGGCATACTTCGCTCAATGGGTGTGGAAACCGTAGGCTTGAGAGCACGCGAATGTCTTGAATTAGTGAGGCCGGTCAAATTTGCCTTTCATTTTCAATTTAGCCCACTACTAGTTTGTTGCATCTGAGTAGTCTGCCTGGAAATAATTTGAGGTAAAGTAGGGCGGCAGAAAGTTTCCCGACGGCTGCTGCCTAACAACTCATTCATACCCGGGAGCGCGACAGCTTCCTTTTCATATTCAAATTATCCCACAATATTGAAGGCTGCACGCGTGGGTCCGGTTAATTCGGCGTAAGGCTTGGCTTCCTCTTATGAATGAGAAATCTATAACTATTGTTGATGCCGCCGAGCGATTATCAAATCGCTCGTACACTGAGGGAGAGGATTCAAAAGCTGAGTGGCTTTCCATTTATACTTGCCCCATATGCGGTAAACAAGTTTCCTTTACCGTCGAAGAATTCGAGCAACAATCCTTCTCCGAGGAGACGAATCTCTCCCCAGGGGACGCGAATGAAATTGGGGTTGCCTCGCAGGCATATTCTATGAAGAGGTTCAAAAGCATTAACTTCAAATCCTTTGTAGATTTTTATTGCAAGGGTTGCCAGGGTGGCGTGAGGATTTATTATGATGCGTGGGGCGGCGGAAGGTACACGCATGGCTATTACGCGCAATTCATAGTGGAAAAACACGCAGCCTAGCAACTGATTCAACCGGAGCGGAAAATGCTTGATTTTTATTCGCTGGAATCTTAAAACGCTTGATTATACTTGTACAAGATATTGTAGTAAGCCTCAACTTCTCAAAGCCGCCGTAAAACACCTTCTGTGCAGATCTCGTATGCCTGCATTTTGTGGTTAGCCTCCAAAACTTCGATGGCTCACGTTATCATGGCTGATAGTAGAGTTGATGGTTTATTCATAATTTATAAGCTTACAAAAAGAAGGAGAGCTAGAAGCTACTCTAGCTCTCCTTCTTTAATGATTTGTCTTCAGACCCGATCAGGGCTGTCCGAAGCGTTTCCTATACTCTTCAGAGTATATGAACCCGAACGTCAGGTGATGGTAGTCTCTCTGAAGGATGTCAGGACGGCCTCTCTGCGCTCCCCCATTTGTGAAGACAAAGACCCATTCCGTCCAGCCCGTAAGATTCGGGTCATTCAAATCCGGGTCACGTCTCAAAAACCCGAAATACTGCATCGTCACGAACCCGCGTTCAAAGAACCTGTCGTAGATTACCTTCTGCTCCACGAATGCTTTCAATGTCTGACCTAACGTGAACTCTCCGCTCAGTCTCTTATTGATTAACTCCTGCCGCGCGTATTGCGTTGGCTGCCCGGGAAGTGTTGTTGTCGTATCCGGCAAGACCACTCCAGCATTCTGCTCAAGCCGGGCTATGAATTGAGCAGCCTGATTTGGTGCAGAGACATTAGCGTACCGGTCCGTAAACTCTTTCCTGCCGGTAAAGCTCTCTGCAAATTGATTGGAGTTTTCCTTCAGTTCCTGAGAATTCGGAGCACCGCTTGTTGCGGCCATGTCCGGCACAAACTCAGCATAACGAGGAAGCCTCAGTAGTCCCACTTCGTACATTCTGTAGAGGTAGTAGCCTCTATCTGTGAATTCCGCACTGGCGATAAATCCGTGTGCGACTTGCGCTCTGTCACAACCCATTGGAGCACCGAGGAAGCCTTTCTCCGGGCCGCAATTATTTAAGAGGGTTATCCAGGTATTCCATCCCTCAGCGTCCGGCTCGCGTGCCAGAAAGTCCAGGTAGTTCATCCTGACGAAGAACTCGTTGCTCCGGTACGGATTATTAGCAGCGTCCGTAGGCGTATTGTCATTATCCTCTATAGTAATGACGGCCTGGGTCGTCGTGCCTAAAGCGGCCCCGTCAGGTCTCTGCAACTCTATGGTGAAGAGCTCATTACCTTCAACGTAACCGTCATCAGTGATTGGGATAGAAATGGTCTTGGACGTTTCACCCGCCGCAAAGCGTAGTGTGCCTGCTGCCAGCGTGTAATCGCAGCGCTGCGACGCCTGACCCGTAAACTGATTGCACTCGTTTCCGCCGGAAGCGTCCGAGGTCGAGAATCTGACGGTAGCTGGCCCGGAGACATCGCCCGTCCGTGTGACCTCCACGCTCAGGGATGCGAACTGCTGCGGCGTGTTCCCCGCGTTCTCCTTAATCTGGTAACTGGCGCTTGAGAACTGTACGAACGCCTCGTCATCGTTCAGAATCTTTCCCAGACCCTGTGCGTCACTGATGGTCGCGTTCTGCGCATTTGAGAGATTGAAGAAGAAGGTCTCGTCTGGCTCTTTGCCTGGGTCGCCATTGACGAGCACGTTGATGGTCTTCGTAGTCTCTCCCGGATTGAAGGTCAAAGCGGCAAAGGCTGGTTGATAATCATTTCCCGCAGCGGCCGTGTCGTCAGCGGTCGCGTAGTTAACTGTGACCGTCTCAAAGGTCGGCGCGGAAAGATTCACAGTAAAGCCTGCGACGGTAGTGCCGGAATTACCCTCAATCACTACAACATCGTTGATGGAAATGCTCGGTTGCGGGTCGTTATCCACGATGGTCAGTACGGCCATTGAGGGCGACCCGAGGGAAGCGCCTCCGGTGGGGCTGCTTAATGTCACCGTAGCAGTCTCGTCTAGCTCTCTAGACGAGTCGTTGATGATGGGGATGGTAAAACTCTTGGTCGTCTGGCCGCTCTCAAAGGTAAGCTCCCCGAAGGTATTGGTGTAATCGGAATTGATAGTCGCCGTCCCGCTGGCCATAGTGTATCTGACAGTCACAGTACCCGTGGTTGAGCCCACGCGTGTAACGTTGATGGTGGCCGTCCCGTCGCCCTCGTTGACGGTGTAGCTGGCCGCGCTAAACTTCAATTCACTGGTCGCCTGGTCTACATCATCGTTGCGAATCCTGCAGGAGGCCTGAAAACCTGCGACCTGCCCGTTGGTAGCGTTGGAGATTTTGACGAAAATGGTCTCGTCCGGCTCCACGTTCGTGTCCCCAAAGACCTGCACATTGACGCTGGCCTCTTTCTGGCCCGGTTGGAACGTCACGAGGACGTTATCTATGGGAGTGTAATCGGAACCGGCGGTCGCCGTGCCGCCGGTGACGGTGCTGACCCTTACGGTGACAACCTTTCCGCTCGCCACGGAGAGGGTGATGGGGACAACCATATTCGTCGCCCCGCTATTGCCCTCGTTGACGGATGCAAAATTGACATTAACGAGCGGTACAGCGTCTTCATCAACGATAGTCAGAACGGCTTGATTCTGGCCGCCCAGCTTCGCGCCGCCCTGCGGGTCGGAGAGCGTCACGTTGATTGTTTCATTTTCCTCATCCGAAGCGTCATTCGTAATAGGCACAGTGATGGTCTTGGACGAGATATCGCCGGCCGCCCAGTTAAGTGTGCCTGAAGCTTCAGTGTAATCCACCGTGCCAGCGGTGGCGGTACCGGCGCTGGTCGCGTATTTAACTGAAACTGCGTTCGAGTTGTCGCCCGTGCGCGTGACGGTGATAGTTGCCGCCCCGCCGTTTTCGTTAATGCTGTAGGTGGCCGCGCTCAGTTGCAGGACTGTTGGAGGAACCGGGTCTGAGGCATTTCGCTCGAAAGCGCCTATGTCAGTGCCATCGCCGTTCGCGGCGTTTGTGATGGCGGGATTGTCATAGGTGCGCGCGAAGCCTGCGCCGCGCTGGTCTGTATTGAGAGTGCCTTGCAGGCCGTTGGCCGTGCCCCTGTCAATGGCAGGGCTTCCGGGATGCAGGGCTATGGTTCGCGTCGGGCCGCCATTGTTCTGTAGACCTTCGGGGTCGAGTCTCGGGTCGAGCGGCGACGCGGAGGTGCCCGTCTGGTCTGTGGGCTGTGTTAAACCGGTGCTGTTGTCGGTTTTACCTATCAGGTTGAATCCCCCCGATGTGAAATCGCCTTTCACGTCATCGATCCTGTTCATAGCGATGATGCTGCTCTTGATTGTCCAGGTGCCCGGGTCTGTGGCCGGTTCGACTCTCCTGATACCGCCCCCCTGGTTAAAGCTGATTGTGCTGTGGGAGACGTTGAGTGTGGCCCTGTTGGCTATGGTGATGCCGGGGTCATCGAGGTTATGGCTGATAGTGCTGTTTGTGACATTCAGCTTACTGTCGGCGTTGGGCGCAATCCCTGTGGTAATACCGCCCCTTTCGTTTCCGCTGATAGTACTGTTGTTGATGTTGGCCGTGGCCGGCGCGCCGCCAATAATGCCGCGTAAGGTGACCAGCCCGAAGCCTTCGTTATCGCTAATCGTGCTGGTGTTGACAGTCAGCGTGCCGGCTGTCTGATAGATGCCGCCGCTACCGGCTGTCGTAGTGTTATTCCTGATGATGCTGTTAGTGACTTCCATGATGGAACCAGACATGGCGATTGCTCCGCCATTCTGTGCGCGGTTACGTTCGAACTTGCTGTCCGTGATGCGCGCGTCCACTGAAGTAGCACTATTGGCGAAGATGCCGCCGCCGAAATAGGGGGCTTTGTTATCGCTGAAGGTGCTGCCTTTGACGGTTAGCGCGTCCTGGGCGTTAATGCCGCCTCCACTCTGATCCATGGCCTGGTTACCGCTGAATACGGAATCGGCGACGTTCAGCGCGCCCTGTGCGTGAATGCCGCCGCCGAAGCCCTCTGCCGCGTTCCCGCTGAACGTGCAGCCCAGTATGTTAAGAGTCTTGCCGTAAAATACTACGCCCCCGCCGTTTTCTGGGCTTATGCCGTTGCTTACGGTCAAGCCGGAGAGCGTTACCGTTATAGCGCTTCCGCCGGGGTGTCCCAGTGTGAAGATGCGGTAATTGCCACCCGTATCGCGGCGCACGGTCAGCTTCGCGGCACCGGGCCCCTCTATGCGCACGCTACCGCTGACTTCGGGCAGAGCCTTCGTAAGGTTGATGGTGCAGTTGCCCGTGGCTGAGTCGCAGTTAGGCTGGGTGGCGGGAATATTGAATCTAATATCCTCATCGCCCGCGAGGGCATTGGCCCGCTGTATGGCCGCTCGCAGGCTGCACTGTTCCCCCGGGGCGGCCGCGTCCGTATCGCAGCCCGCATCCGGATTCAGGTTATCACCGTCTGCGGTCGTATTGACCTCAATCACAACAGCCAGCGGTGCCGGCTGAGTGACCAAGGCGCCGCCACTGAGCGGGGAGGCAAAAGCTGTGGCGGGGTATATGTACAGTAGCGTTAGAAGCGCGAAGCTCAGCAACTTTGTAATCGCTACGCGCACGCATGATGACAATGTGAAACGATCCAGGTTCATAATTTTCTCCAGTGGCGAAATCAAGTTCGCCTTGCTTTTTAGTAAGGTGGATTGAAACCTGAGCCCTTATTAGAAGTTGGTATATGGGCCGTTTGACTCCACCGCTTTTTGAACACCGGATGAGGAAGTTGCTGAACTTTCCGCCATATTACTGCCCGCGATAAATGTTTTCGGTGATTCGGGTACGCCGTAACCCTGAACGATTAAAAAAGGCCCACACAGACGAGAATGCGGCTCTGGCCTTGCAAGGCCAGAGCCGCATTCTCTACTTCTGAAGTTATAGACCTTCGCTATCGAATCAATTCTCTGCGCGGTAGAAATAGTACTCAGCGGTGTAAGGCACCTCTACCACTACGCCAATGGAGGAGCCGGGAGCGATAGGGGCCAGCCCGCCCACAGTGTTCACGCGCTGAACATAGGTCACAGAGCCGAAGATGCCGGGGCCGTCGGCTGTGACAGTCTCAAGCTTCAGCCAGGCGATGGCTGTCGGGTCGGGCGAGCATGAGCCCACTCTCTTCGCCACTATCTTGCTGCCGCTGTTGCTCTCCCACGTGGGGCCTGCGTAGTGTACGCCGACTTTGCCATGAAAACCGGCGTCCGAATAGAGCGTGGCCACGGGCTCCACAAATGTCCAGCTCGTGCCGTTCCATCTATACTTTTGCACGCCAACAGCGTAGACATGGAAGGCCATTTTGTTTCCCGCAAGCACCTGTACGTCGTCGCAAAGAGGTGTGGGCAATTCAGGCGAATTTTTGTTCTCCTCTTTGGCGCGGGCGGCCGGGACGGATGGGAGCGCGAGCCCTACGACTGCGAGCAGAAGGACAAGCGCGATGACGCGTCTCACTTTTATAGAATGCATGACTTTCTCCTTTTATTTGAAGTCGTTTAGTTTTTCGTAAGCATGAGAGGTGCGATAAGAGTAAACAGTAAAACCCTCCTTACTCCTGACCCAACTTCTCATCAACTGAGCGTTCAATGTTGAATGCCGAAAGGGAAAGTTGCCGAGTTCTACGTCATATTACCGCCGGCGAAAACTTTTTTCGTCGCTCGCGCAAAGACGCATAAGCTGCACTACCAGATTCAAAAGATTGTTGCGGAGGGGAATGAGTTTCGTGTGTCCAATCTTATGTCAGGGAGGTGTTGTTCGGGAAGATAGCATGAGAGAGAGGCCGGGATTGCTCCCGGCCTCTCTCTCATGGGGGCCGTAATTTATCTTTCTTCCCTCTAACTGCTGCGCGTAGCGAGCACTTCCAGATACTCCGCCTCGACGTGCGTCGTTCCGTCATCAGCGCGGTTGTGTTCAGACCACAGCCGCGTGAGGTCGCGCCGGAGCGCTGCATGGCCGGCATCATTCAGTGCGGCGAAGGCCCGCAGTGTCGGCCCGTACCAGGAGCGGAAATAATCAACCGTCTGCTCCGGCCCCATCTGTAGTCGGAAAGAGATCATACGCCGGGTGAGCCGCAAATCGGAGACGCCGCTTTGCAGGCGCTCGCGCACCTTCTCTTCGTCACCCCAAAGAAGAGGTGAAGGGATATCGGGCGGCGGCACGTGCACAGCGGTTATTTTGAACATCTGCCCTATGAAGCCCGACGGCGTCCAGTTGGCCATGGCTATGCTGCCTCCGGGTATCGAGACCCGCAGCATCTCGGCGGCCGTCTTTTCCGGCCTCGGCGCGAACATAGCGCCGAACATGGTCACTACCGAATCGAATGACGCATCCCTGTAAGGCATCTGTTCAACGTCGCCTTCGTCGAAGTCTATCTTCAACCCTTCGGCACGCGCGCGCCTTCGTGCTGTCTCAATAAGGTTCGGCGCTATGTCCAGGCCAGTCACGCTCGCGCCCGAGCGAGCGGCCGGGAGTGACAGGTTGCCCGAACCGCATGCGACATCAAGCACGCGCGTGCCGGCCTTCAGCGCCAGCCGCTCTATAAAGGCGACAGCGCCCGGTTCGTAGATGCGCGCTATCTTGTCGAAATCGCCCGAGACCCAGGTCGCCTTCAGCCGTGATTTCAGGGCTTCCAGGTCTGTTGTTAATGCTTGGCTCAAAGTTCTCTTTCTCCTTTTCGTTTCAGGTCATTACGCTACTGGAATATCTGCCTCGACTTTTACCGGGGAACTCAGCAGAACTCAGGCGCTATGCTCTCTATGCGAGCACGTGCTGCGGGGCTGAGTTTCTCGAAAGTGGCCAGAACATTCTTGTGCGTCATGCCCGAGCCAATGTACGTCCAGCGGTTTGCCTGTCGCTGGACACGCCGGAATTCTTCTTTCTCGTCATCAGAGAGCGTTCGGCCGGTCTCCAGCATGAAGGCCTCCATGTCAAACTCGACCTGCTGCGCAAGGCCTGCATCCAGGAAGCCACCTATCTCGACGAATTCTTCGACCGCCGCCGCAATCTCTACGGGGGTGCGCCCTTCGGCGAGCGCCTCAACCATTAAGGTATCCAGCTTGGCGTGCTGCACCTCCTCCATCCAGTGATGCTTGAGCAGGCTCTTGAACTGCGGATCGAGTTCACGGTCATCCTTGATGCTCTGTATATAATGGCTCTGCGACATCCACTCAATCTGTAGGATGACGAGCGCCACGGCCAGCGGGTCATGCGCAAGGATGGCCTTGGCTATCTCCTGGGGCGGCCCAATGACCGAGCACGGAGTGCCGAAGCCCCGCTCAAACTCCTCGCGGAAGCGCCTGAAGAGCTGTATGTGCTTGGCCTCTTCGCCGGCGAATTGCAGCAGCGCGCGCATACGATAGTCGTCCTCGTCAGGGAGGTGCGGGCGCGTGTGGTCAAGTACGAAGGGGAGGATGAACTCTTCGACCAGGCCGAAGATAGAGAGATAAGCGTGTCCTCTAATCTGGTTCAGCGTCAGGCGCTCGGACGGCGACAGGAACGAAAGCTGTTCGACTCGCGCCAGCGATTCCGGCATGAACGGCCGGCTGAAATCCAGCCACTTGTCTCCGCCTATGATGTCTTCCACACGCCAGCCCACTCTCTCGGACGCCTCCAGCGTCGCCCGGTATGTGTATTGTCTACTGCCTACTTCTTCGAAAAGTGCCGTTTCGACTGCCATTGAATACTCCTTTGTTGTCTGTCTGTTTGTTTTGAGCGGCGTTGATTTGAGACCGAAGCGGCTTTGCCCCGGCCGTGCCGTGCGGCTGACGTACTCGGCCGTCAGTTGAATCGGTTTCTCGCTTCACACCGCAGTTAATTGAAGATTCGTAACTACCTCATATCGTCCATCGGGCCGCTCGTTCGAGCTGGCCAGGTTATAGACCTTGATTTTTCAGTGGGATGGATTAAACTTCGGCCCGATTATTAGCTCGCGAGACGGGCGAATTTACTCCACCGCTTTTTGAACACCGGATGAGGAAGTTGCTGAACTTTCCGCCATATTACTGCCCGCCTGAAATTTTTTTGCGACCGCCGTCCGGGCCACTGCGGCCGTAAGGAAGAGTGTTCTATGTCATTCAAGTTTCGCGCGTTGCTCTGTTTACTGGCTTTGAGCCTGAGCCTTATCAACCCCGCCCCGGCGCAGCCCCGGTCGTTGACCTACGGCTCGCACGCATCGCCGGACGAAGCGGCTTTGCGCGGCGTCGTCGAAAGGTATTTCGTGCTCTACGCTGCAAAAGACCTTGACGGGATGATGGGCCTCTGGAGCGATAAGTCGCCCGACTTCGCCTCACTTAAAAAGAGTTTGCAAAAACAGTTTGCCGCAGAGAACTTCAGCTTTGGCCCCCCTGTTATCTCGCGCGTCCGGGTGGAGGGCGAGAAAGCCAGCCTGAGGACGGCGACCGATATGGCGGCCGTCAATCCGAAGACCGGCGTAAAGCGGGAGCAGCGCCTGGTGCATAACTTCTCTTTCGCCAGAGAGGGCGGGCAGTGGAAGATATGGCGGTCTGTGCCTGCGGAAGAAGAACTGGCGGAGGCGCTGGCCAAGGCCACGACTGAGCCGGAGCGGGCGGAGCTGCTGGCGGCGGAGAAGGAGCTTCAGACCGTAGCTTTGTCGCGCGCTCTTATTAGTCAGGCCGGGCGTTTTTATGAACGTGGGGAATACCCCAGTGCGCTGGCGATCAATGGCCTCGCGCAAAGTATTGCGGAGCAGATAGGCGACCGTTATGAAGTCGGGCGCGCCCTGAGAAATATCGGTCACGTTCACAGAGCGCTGGGAAATCACGCGCAGGCCATGACCTACTTCGAAAAGAGTCTGGCCATATACGAGTCTCTGGGCGACCAGACCGGAATCGGCCTCGCATTCATGGGCATAGGGCTAATCCACATGGCGCTAGGGAACTATGCAGAGTCGTTTGAGTATTACCAGAAAAGCCTGACGATTTTCGAGGCTACAGATAACAAGGATGTCATAGCCCGCTTGCTGAACAACATCGGGTCTTTGAAGCGTTACCAGGGCGACTACGCGCAGGCTCTGGACTATTACCGGAAGGCCCTCGCAATCAATCAGGAGCTGGAAAACAGATTCGGGATTGAGACCAGTATGCTCAACCTGGGGGTGGTCTACAGCATACAGGGTAACTTCGCGAAGGCTCTGGACTATTACCAGAAGAGTCTGGCACTGAGCGAGGCCGCAGAGGACAAAGAGGGAATCGCCATCACCCTTGGCAATATAGGAGTAATCCACCGTAAGCAGGGTAACTACGCGCAGGCCCTGGACTATTACCGGAAGAGCCTGGCGGTGAGCGAAGCCATCGGCGACAAGGTGGGGATCGCACAGATGGTGAATAACATCGGGAGCATACACTTCCTTCAGGGTAACAACGAGCAGGCCCTGGAGTATTACCGGAAGAGCCTGGCGATGAGGGAAGAGGCGGGGGATAAAAACGGCAGCTCCAATACGATGATGTCCATCGGAGCTGTCCTCACCGCGCAGGGTAACCACGCGCTGGCCTCGGAGTATTACCGGAAGAGCCTGGCAATAAAAGAGGCCATAGGGGACAAGGACGGGGTGGCGCAGGTGCTGGTCAGCTTAGCAATCGATAACAATAAACAGGGCCGCTACGCACAGGCGTTGGACTACGTAGAAAGCGCCACTGCCCTGGCCCGGCAGGTCGGCAACCCCGCCGTCCTCTGGAAAGCCCGCTATAACGCCGGCCTGGCTTACCGCGCCCTGGATCGGCCAGACCAGGCGCGACTGGGCTTTGAAGAAGCGATTGCAATTATCGAGGCGATGCGCGCCCAGGTCGCAGGCAGCGAGCAGGAGCAACAGCGCTTCTTCGAAGATAAACTATCTCCCTATCACGCCATGGTCGATCTGCTTGTGGCACGGAATAATCCGGGAGAGGCTCTCGCCTTCGCCGAACGCGCCAAGGCCCGAACGCTCCTGGACCTGCTCTACGCAGGCCGCGTCAACATCGTCAAAGCCATGACAGGCCAGGAGCAGGAGCAGGAACGCAGGCTGCGCGCGGAAATCATATCACTCAATACGCAGGTGACGCGCGCAGGCCAGCAGGCCAAGCCCGACCCGGCAAGGCTGAGCGAGCTGAAGTTACTACGCGAGAAGGCGCGCCTCAATTACGAAGCCTTCCAAACTTCGCTTTACGCTGCCCACCCGGAATTGAAAGTAAAGCGCGGCGAAGCCCCTATCATCAGAGCGCAGGAGCTGGCCGCTCTGTTGCCCGATGCGGCGAGCGCCCTCTTCGAGTATACGGTCGCGGGCGACGCTGTATATCTATTTGCCGTGACCAGGGCGGACGGGAAGTCTGAAGCGGAAGTACGTGTCTACAAGCTTCAGGTCAAACGGGATGAGCTCTCCAAAGAGATTGAAGCCTTTCGGTTGCAGTTGGCTGGCCGCGACTTGGGGTTCCGTGCGCGCGCTGCGAAACTCTACGAGCTACTGCTGAAGCCGGCCGCCGAGCAGTTGCGCGGCAAGACCAACCTCATCATCGTGCCGGATAACACGCTCTGGGATCTGCCGTTCCAGGCACTGCTCTCAGACCCCGGCCGGTTCCTCATAGAAGAGGCCGCTATAGCCTACGCTCCATCGCTGACGGCGCTGCGCGAGATGGCCAGACGGCGCAAGGATCAGTCGGGCGCGTCCTCCCCTACGACCTTGCTGGCGCTGGGTAATCCGCTGTCGGGGCAGGGAACAGCAAACCGCCAGACCCCAGCGCTTCGTGACGAGAAGCTAGGCCTGCTGCCGGAGTCAGAGCAGGAGGTGAGGGCGCTGAGCCGCCTGTACGGTGCGTCAAGAAGCCGCGTTTACACCGGCACAGATGCGCGCGAAGACCGCTTCAAAGCGGAAGCCGCACAGGCAAGGATTCTACACTTCGCCACGCACGGGGTGCTCAATAACGCCTCGCCTATGTACTCATATCTGGCTCTCGCCGATGGCGGCGTGGGCGAGGACGGGCTGCTGGAGGCGTGGGAGTTGATGCAGCTGGATTTGAAGGCAGACCTGGCGGTGCTCTCGGCCTGCGAAACGGCGCGCGGGAGGGTGGGCACTGGCGAAGGAATAATCGGGGTATCGTGGGCGATGTTCATCGCGGGCGTCCCTTCCGTAGTCGTCAGCCAGTGGAAGGTCGAAGCAGCAGGCACGCGCGACCTGATGGTCAATTTCCACCGCTCAGTGATTGCGGAGCCGGTTGCCGCGAAGTCGACACCTTCGAGGGCCGAAGCCTTACGTGAGGCATCGCTGAAGCTGATGAAGAATCCCGTAACAAGCCACCCCTTCTACTGGGCGGGGTTCGTGCTCGTAGGCGACGGTAGATGAGAGAGGCTTTCGGCGGCCTCTCTCATCACAAGGGACACTTTCACCGCGTTACTGCGTCTGACGCCTTAATGCCTGAACCTGACGTAGCAGGCTGCGCGCGACCTCTGAGCCGGGGTTCGCTTTCTGAAGCAGGCGAAATTCACGCTCGGCCTCATCCAGCAGCCCGGCTTCGGAGTAAAGGAGCCCCAGCGTCAGGTGTGAAGACGGATAGGCCCGCCGCGCCCTCATTAGCTCAACGGCTTTCGCCCCATCAAGTATGCGGAATCTGGCCTGTGGCGCGGGCGGACGGGGCGACGTGAACTCCTGCCCGTCCTTGATCGCCTTCACCTGCCAGGCGTATAGACGGCCGCGAGGGAGCGGTTGCTGTGGCCCCCATGAATTGCCCTTGACCTGTGGGCTGCTGGCCACAAGGCTGAACTGCTCGTCGTAAACCTCCACGACGTAGGCGGAGGCCCCTTCCAGAGACGACCAGCGGAAAGCCGGCCTGTCAGTCAGTATCACTTTCCCCGCCGGCTCGATTACTGAAAAATTTCCGTCCTCTTTGCCCTCACCCTTGAGCGCACTCGGTGGGCGGCTCAGCCCTTTGAGTTCTGAAGACCGTTCAATGCGCGGGCTCGTGAGCGCCTCCTTCACCATCTTCCTGTAGGCGGGCGGCAGGCTCTCTGCGCCCGAAAGCTCGCCGTTCTGGTTCAGGGCCAGCTGTCCCCCGCCGTCATTGAGTTGCGCGACCGCCTGTGCCGGCGTCGGTTCGGGCGTCGGTTGTGACGTTGGCTCAGTTGTGGGGGAAACCTGCGGCGCGTTCGTGGTAGGCACCGGCGTCGGGGATGTCACGGCCACCTCCTGTACGGGCTCCCTGACCCGCAGCACCCTCCAGATAAGCAGGCCCGACAGGGCCACTAACAGGATGGCCATCACAGCGCCGAAGGCCGGAACGGCCGGGGCCTGGAAGAGTGCGGGCAGCGACAGAAATGCACGCCGCCACCAGCCTTCGGACCTCTCGGAAGGAGCGTCCGCCGGATGATACTCATGCTCCAGTGACGGCCCCAACTGATTTTTGAAGGCGTGCAGGTCATCTACGACCAATGCACACTGCGCGCAGTTGCTCAAATGGTCTGTGACCACCTGTAGCTCCTGGCTCGAGAGCCTTCTGTCGACAAAGAGACCCGCTTGCTCTTCGGTCAGGTGCGCCCGCCCGCCCGTAAGTGTGGAGAGCACTGCCGCCTCATCGAAGACTTCCACGCGCAGCGACAGTAGCGCCGTATCGCAGCTCAGGGCGCTCTCTATGCGCTGCCGGCAGGTCGCGCACTCGCCCATGTGATCCGACACGGCGAGCAGTTCTGAAACCCGTAACTGCTGACGGCAGTACTCCTCTACCTGTTTTTGAGTAAGATGTTCGACCAAGTTTTCCGTTGATACCCGCGGCCAGGACGGCCGCAGGCGTCTCCCCCAAGTTAATAAGTTGGCGAAAGCCGCTGCTTATTGGTACAGGTCTTTCAAATAAATCCTTTCAGACGGCGCGTCAGACGTTCACGCCCGGATTTACGGGCGTTAATGACCTGCTGGCGCGTCAATCCCAACAACTCCGCTATCTTTGCGTCCTCCAGCGGTAAATCGTTCCACAGCCCGGCAAAACTGTCCGCACTTATCTCCAGCGCTTCTGCCAGTTGCCTGAGTGTGGCTATACCGGTGGCGGGGAAGAGCGCTATGCAGCCGCACCCGTCTGCGCCCTTCAGATTAAGCAGCAAGGCCGCGCGCTGATTCCTGGGAAGCTCTTGCATCTCCTCCCACAGCCTTTGCAGGAAAGTTCTTTTCTCTACATGCCATGCGGGATCCGGCTCCGCCGAGATGGCCTGAGACGCTGCCCCCTCATCCCCGTCGTCAATCGTTTCAATAGGCTGGTCTCTGATGTCCAGTAGCTTCCCTAAGGTGCTCACCAGTTCGTCGAACTGTACGGGGCCGCTCAGGTGGTTGAAGATGGCTGCCAGTGCCTCGCCCATCTCATGCTGTTTACCGCTTTTGAGAAGGCGTATGCGTGCCAGCAGCCCCCCATCCTCGGCCAGCCGCGCCACCCTCTCTGCGTCCACACGCTTCTCCTGTCCCTGCCACGCGGCGAAGCCCGCCAGGAGTTTCCGGTCTGCGGCCTGCCACAGTGCGAACCCGCGCTGGCGCGTCAGCAGGTAATGCAGCCGGTTCTTGAGAGCGTGACGTTCTGGGAACTGCCGTCGCATCCAGCGGGAACAGGCGCGGTGTGCGATGACGGCCGCCATCCCGCGCACGTCCGTGATCGGATGCTCTGCGGGCTGGCGGCGCAACTGCTGCAACTCCGTCAGCAGTTGCAGCAGCACTTCCTGATAAATGTCTTCGGCATCGGCCCGCCCGTCGGCCCCCTGCGAGTTGAGGTGTAGTTTATACCGGATGATGCCCTTGATGACGGGCTCTGCGTGTTCGTTGATGAGTCGTATCAGGAGTTCGTCGGCCCGCTCGTCATTGACCTCAAGCAGCAGGGGCTCAAGCAGAGTGTCGATCTTGGCCAATGACTTGTCCATCATTCACTCGGCAGGCGACTTTTCATCACACGGCCGTTGCCGCATTGCGGACGAGTGTGCCCCGGCTGTGTTCGCGTGTGGTGGTTGTTAAACTGCCTGGCGCTACTGCGGGATTAAGAACTCTCAGGTTGCCCGCTCGTAATGCCAATACCTAGACGGAGGCTACAATCTAAACCAGCGAGACGAAATCCGCAATCCGAAATATCACGTGGCAGAGCTTCCCTAACAGGTTGCGTCGCATAGATGGATTGAAGACAAAGAAGGCTGCGAGGGCAGCGTGGCGAAGACAGCTCCCGCGATGGTTTTCAGAACTCTAATGCGGCAAGAAGGCCATCGGAATCTCAACGATCAAGCCGCAAAGGCAGTATAACATCTTCAAATAATTTACCTGACACCGCTTCGGAAGGTATCGCATAAAACGCCTAGCCGCCTTTGATAGGCTCCGTCGCCGGCTGAGGCGGATGTTGCTCTGCGTGCTTAGCGGGTGCTTCTTCTTCCTGCTCCTCGTGTGTCTCCACCAAATCGATGAGCAGGTAATAGGTCTGGAAACTAGTTTGCAGCTCGGCAGCGTCTAGTATGTCATAGACCAAA